>NZ_JBEZKL010000038.1:0-62525 GCF_040704695.1 Streptomyces sp. NPDC048411 | reverse complement strand
GGATACCGGCAGAGATCGGTCAACGCAGATGACATGACCGCATCGTGTCACGTTCGGTGCACCCTGCCGAATCAGCCACGGCATGGCGCACCCGCACCACCGGGTGCGCGCCTTCGGCCTGCCCGCACTGTCCTCGGGACCTCCGGCCCCGATTCCGGAGCCATCAGGCCCTGGGACTCGGCGGCTCCCCGGGCGAGGCTGGTCACCAGCCTCGGGTTACCCGCCCGGGACCCATCGCCGAGCCTGGAGAAACAACGTCATGAGCAAGTACGTGTTGGCCGGAGTCGACGGCTCGGCCGAGAGCACCGCGGCGGCGCAGTGGGCGGCCGACGAGGCCGTCCGCCACGGCGTCGGCCTGCGGCTGGTCCACGCCTGGACCTGGCAGGACAACCTGCACGGCGATCCCGACCAGCCGGCGGACGTGCGGGCCCTGACCCTGCGCATGCTCACCGACGCCGCGCAGGAAGTCCGCCAGGCCCACCCGGGCCTGGATGTGCACGCGGAAGTCCTGGACGGGGACGAGCCGGCCGTGACCCTGCTCGGTGCCGCGACCGACGCCGGGTCGCTGGTCGTCGGTTCGCTGGGCCTGGGCCGATTCCGCGGGCTACTGGTCGGCTCGGTCGGCCTCGCTGTCGCGGCGCGGTGCGACGTGCCGGTGGTCCTGGTCCGCGCCGCGCAGTCGGAGCCGGTCACCGGACCTGGCGCCTCCGAGGTGGTCCTTGGCATCGACACTCGGGCCCCGGCGGACGACGTCATCGAGTTCGCCTTCCGGCAGGCCGCCTCCCGGGGCCTCGTGCTGCGCGCCGTGCACGGCTGGGCTCCGCCGCCGGTCTGGGGCTACGCCGGGTGGGTGACGCCGCAGTTCGAGGCCGAGCAGTTCCAGGCCATCGAGGCCGAGTTGCTCAGCCAGGCCCTCACCACATGGCGGGAGAAGTACCCGGAGGTCGAGGTGGTCGAGGACAGCCGGATCGGCAGCAGCGCCGGTGCGGTGGTGGACGCTTCCGGCGATGCCGCGCTCGTCGTAGTCGGCCGCCGACGCCGTCGGCACCACCTCGGCCTGCGGCTCGGAGCGGTCGCGCACGCGGTGCTCCAGCACGCGCAGGCCCCGGTCGCGGTCGTCCCGCACGACTGAACCAGCCTGGTGCCTCCGGCGTGGGGCACGGGTCCCCGGCACAGCGCGGGGCGTCTCCGGATGCCGCGTCCACACAGTTGGACGCGGCATCCGGCGTTTGCATCGCACCACCCTCCTCCGTCGTCAGGCAGCGGGTTGCCCGTTGCCGAGACAGGTTCCTGCCTCCACCCATCGGGCCTTGACAACACGGGAGCGGGAACACAGCCTGGGAACTATGGAAACTAAATCAGCATTGAAAGTTTCCAAACGCGACGAGCAGCGTGCTGACGTGATCGTCGAGGCGGCCGGCCGCCTGTGCCTCGCGCCAGGCTTCGCGCGAGTGAGCATGGACGATCTCGCTCGTGAGCTCGGGATGAGCAAGAAGACGATCTACCGCCATTTCCCGGACAAGCGCAGCCTGCTGACCGCCGTACTGGACCGGCAGTTCGCAGCAGTGGAGCGCACGCTGATGACGGCGGCCGAGGAAGCAGAAGGGCAGCCGTTCGATGTGCGGGTCCAGCGGTTCCTGATCGCGGCGGGCAGCGAGCTCGGGCGGATCGGCGCGGCTCAGCTCGCGACCGGACGGGGCGGCGATGCGATGCTGCGCCGCTACGTGGAGCAGCGCGCGGACGCGGTGGTCTACCGGCGGCTCGACGAGCTGTTCCGGGACGGGCACCGGCTGGGACTGCTGTCGACGCCGCCCGAGCTGCTCAGCGAGATCACCCGCGGCGCGCTGGAGCGGCTTCTCACCTCGCAGTTGCCGCACGAAATGGACTGGACTGCGGCGGATCTGCTGCGGGCGACCGTCGACACGGTGCTCCACGGGGCGATCCGCTCAGCACCCGGCATCGACGACGACCAACTCGGGGCGGTCATTCCGACAGCCCGCACCGGTGCGGAGGAGGTGGGCCCATGATCGGGTCGACCGACACGTATGTCATCAAGTCGTTCCAGGACGCGACGTGGGAGGAACTGGACGGCGAGTTCGACGCCGAGATGCCTGCGACGTTCGCGGTCATCAGTGGCCGCCGCTACCCCTGGGCCGCCTGAGAGCCTGTCGGGTGACCTCTGATCGGGCGGCCACGCCCTGGCACGCACGCTTTCCGATCGAAGGTCACCCGACAGGCTCTGACACACCCGGCCGACGGCGACAAGCCGGCCGTCTTCTGCATCAGCCAGGACAACGCCTTCACGATCGGTACCCCAACCGCGGTTAACGGCGGGATGTTCATGCACTGACACCCCCGCCCTCCATACACGGGGCCGGACCGCATCCGACACACCGTCACGTCGAAGGAAAAGATTCATGCACACGATCGATCTCGCCTACGTCGGACGGGGCCCGCACGAGGAACTGGTCACCTACATTGCCGATCAGGAGGACTTCTACGCTGACGAGGACGTCCACGTCGCCGTGCGCGACGGCTGCACCTGGGATGCACAGCGGCTGCGCCGCGGCGCAGTCATTGGGCTGGGCCGGACAGTGCTGTCCCGACTGAGGGATGGCATCCCTTGGATCGCGCTCAATGTAAACACCTACCGACCCCTGTTCTGGTTCCTGGCTCGCCCCGGCATTGCCTCGATGGCCGATCTGGCCGGCCGGCGGCTGACGGTACACCCCCCTCACACCGGACCCGGGTGCTTTACCCGGATCGTGCTGCGCCAGGCCGGCCTCGACCCGGACCGCGACGTGCAGACCATCGTCCGCTGGCCCGGCGACTTCGGCATGGACCTGCGCCAGCTGGAGGAGGGCAGTATCGACGCCGCCGTGGTCGGTGACACCCTGGCACCGGACGCGGTCGCCGCCGAGCACGGTTGGCAGGTGCTGGCCTTTGTCGGCGACCACTTCCAGATCCCCACCTCGGGCGTGGCCGTCGACCCCACCTACACCGACCCGGACAGCCCTGCGGTCCAGGCCGTCGTACGAGCCCACCGGCGCGCCCTGCAGGTGATCCGCAACGACCCCGACACCACGGTGCGGTACCTGCAGACGTTCCTCGGCCGACACACCGAGGATGAAGTCCGAGCCCACTACGAGGCGTATATCGCAACGCAGTTCACCACCGACGGCCGAGTCGACCTCTCCATCGGCGTCAACGCGATCACAGCGGTCGCCGCCGAACTCGGTGTCCCTGCCACTTTCACCGCAGCCGAGTTCTACCGCACCGCAACCATCACACCTTAGACAAAGGTGTCTGAATACGTGTCAGCGAACTTAGACCGACCGGCACATGGGGGGCGGCTGACCGCCTGGCCAGTCCGGAAGTTGCGCCACACCAGGGAGCCACGACGTCCGCCAAGAGGTCCCCCGCTGTGACGAGGCACCGTAGTTGGCATGGCGGCACGGCTGCGACCAGCAGCGATGCAAACTGACCTGTTGAGACGAACCGACCGAGTAAGGTCCTCGGAAGCCTGCCCCTGTGGCCTTGGACGACCGCGGTGATCACCGCTGTGCAGCCGCACCTCAACGATCCGGGTCTGGCAGGCTGAGTCTTCCGGTGCGGCACCTCACTGCCGCGGCTCGCTGCGCCGATCACAACCGGGTAACTCCATGTCCATAAAGCCATCCGCTTACCGATCAACGGACTCGTCCGGTCGAACGGGGTCCTGATCGGGCGGTCGCGGTGCGGTCGGTGCAGGAAGGCGCGACATCGCCGGCGCTGGTGGCTGGTGGAAGGCCGCCGCACGGTGGCTGCCGCCTCGCGGCTCCTGGCGGCCCGGGGCATGCTCGTGGTGGTGAACCACCACGCCATCGCACGGCCGGAGGACGCCAGCCGAAAAACATTGCCTTTTCCCAGACACAATCGGAAGAAGGGGTTCCGCGGTCGACAGCGGCTCCGGACAGAGGGAAACCCATGTCTGAGAAGAACCACGCGACGTTGGCGGTCACCGGGGTGACCGGGGCGCTGGGCAGCCGGATCGCGGCCCGAATCGCCAGCCATGGCATCCCCCAGCTCCTCGTCGGACGCAGCCCCGACCGCATGCCCGAACTGCCAGGCGCCCAGCGGCGCGGTCCGGCCGCCTACGCCGACGCCTCCGCCATGCGCAAGGCACTCGAGGGCGCGTCGACCCTCATCCTGGTGTCCGGACACCGCACAGGGCGCCGACTGGAGGAACACGCCACCGCGGTCGAGGCCGCGATCGCGGTCGGCGTGAACCGGGTCCTGTATGTATCCCTCGTCGGCGCTTCGCCCACCGCCACCTACATCAACGCCCGCGACCAGTGGGCGACCGAACAGTTCCTGGCCGGGGCCGGGATCCGCCACACGGTGCTTCGGTCGGGCTTCTACACGTCGACGCCGGCCGCCCTCGCCGACGAGGAGTTCGTCGTGAGCGGCCCCGCGAGCACCGGCCGGGCCGCCTTCGTCACCCACGAGGACATCGCCGACGTGATCACGGCCGTCGCCCTCGACGAGGGTCCCCGCTCCGTGCATGACAGCGCGACCCTGGAGATCACCGGGCCCGAGGCCCTGACCCTCGACGAAGCGGTTACCCGGATCGCGGCGGCCACCGGCCGGCCCTACCGCTTCGAACCCGAGACCCTTGAGGAAGCCTTCGCGCGGCGATGGCGACGGGGCATGAGCGGGGAACAGATCGAGACCTGGATCTCGTGGTACCAGGCGATCGAAAGAGGCGAGATCTCCATGGTCACCGACGTCGTCCCCCGGCTCACCGGCTCACCGGCGACCCCGATCTCGGACGTGCCCTGGTGGCCCGCGCCGAACACCGCGCGTGGCACCCCCTGAGCTCAAGCGAGCACGATGCCGAGCGAAGCCACTCGGATGGATTGCTTCGCCGCCACATCGGCGCAACCGCGGCGAAACGCTCGGCCTGTCATCCCTGGTCTGACCTGGGGAATCACTGGGCCGTTAGTCACGTGGTTGGTCACGCCACTGCCCAGAAAAGCAGAAAACCCCTGATGAACAGGGGTCTCAGTTGGTGTCCGAGGGGGGACTTGAACCCCCACGCCCGATAAAGGGCACTAGCACCTCAAGCTAGCGCGTCTGCCATTCCGCCACCCGGACTAGGTGATCGGCCCCGGTCTCCCGCGGCGACAAAGAAAACAATACCAGGGGTTTGGAGTGCCTCTCACCTGCATATTCGGTGGTCAGTGGGGGGATGACGGGCACACGGAAGCGACTGGCCTGGCATGCGTACGGTCTGTCGCCGCTCGTACACGCGCAGTACGCCGGCGGATCGCCAGGCGGATCGCCGGGCGGCGTCCCGCTGCTGCGAAGACCGTCGGGCTAGGGCCTGTTCTGAGTTCCCCGTCGTCCGCGCGAAGCGCGGGCGCAGCGGTGGTCGGTGCGTGCGGTCGGCGTGCGGTGTCGCAGGTCATGTGGCGGAGCCACCTGTCCTGCGGCGCCGTGCGGCGAGCGTGCGTGCCGGGCGTCGGGGCGCAGGCGGGGAACTCAGAACAGGCCCTAGCGCCCTTCCTGGCAGGCTTTGCCCCGTCATCGCGCTGCGGGCGCTGCCCCCCGCCGTGAACGATCCGACGACCGCCGTGCAATGTCTGGACGGACGAGGAGCCCGCAGGTGTCGCGACGGACGCCGGCCGGGATCGATGACCTGCTGGTGTCGGCGCCGAAGGATCGGACAGGCGCGCTGGTCAGGCACCGTACGCTCCTGGCGACGGCCGTGGAGCGCACGGTGCCTGACGTCACCGGGCGGCGTTTGCGCTGTTCCCCGGTGTCAGGAATTCGGGGTGAGGCGCGGACCGCCCGTCCGGTGCCGCCGATGGTCCTACTTGCGCAGCGCCGCCAAGTTGTCGTAGCCGATCCGCGCATGGTTCAGGGACTGCGCGGGGACGGTCGAGCTCGGTGCGTTGTCCTGTTCGACCATCGGGTTGTGGTAGTTCTTCGCCCCGACGCGGCGGAAGAACGTCCGGTAGTCGATGGCCCCGGTGCCGAAGGGGACCATGTCGTAGCCGTTGCCGCTGTTTGTGTTGACGATGCCGTCCTTGGCGTGGAACAGCGGGTAGCGCTTGGTGTTGCCGCGGACCAGTGCCGCCGGGTCGAAGATGTTCTCCTGCTGCGATCCGTCGTGCGCGGTGTAGGTGTGAAACTTGTACTGAGCGACGTGCGCCCAGAAGATGTCCATCTCCAGCCATACGGACTTCGGGTCGGTGACCTGAAGGAAGTACTCGAGCTTGCGGATGCCGGAGCTGCGGGTGGGGCGGCCCTGTGCGTCCAGCGGACCGCCGTCGAGCAGGAAGCCGTAGGCCGCGTCGTGGTTGTGGGTGTACAGCTTGATGCCCGCACCCTGAGCGATCTGTCCCAGCGTGTTCCACTTGTCGGCGGCCACGTCCCAGTCGGCACGGTAGGCGCTGCCGGTGGGGTCGCCACCGGTGCCCATGTGTTCCATGCCGAGGATGTTCGCTATC
This sequence comes from Streptomyces sp. NPDC048411, assembly GCF_040704695.1. Lineage (NCBI taxonomy): Bacteria > Bacillati > Actinomycetota > Actinomycetes > Kitasatosporales > Streptomycetaceae > Streptomyces > Streptomyces sp. NPDC048411. The sequence continues at coordinate 56,031 of NZ_JBEZKL010000038.1, read as the reverse complement.
TCGAGTTGGCGCTTGAACTCGTCCAGGTCGCTCTGGTTCAGCGGCCAGGACGACGGGATGAAGCCGTGGTTGCCCTGGGCGCGCAGACCGTACTCGTCCAGCCACGAGCGCAGCAGCTTCGCGCCTTCCACCGATCCGAGGTTGTTTCCGCCGGGTGCGTTGGCGTGCTGACCGTACCCGGCGAACTCGACCTGCTGGTAGCCGTAGCGGGCCAGTTCGCTGAAGACCTCACGGAAGCCCGAGGGAAGGTCGGTGGTGAGCGGATCCCGACCCGTGGCGTCGCGCACGGTGTACAGGATGATTCCTCGTCTCGCGGCCGGGACCAGAGCCAGGCCGACGCCCTGCCCATTGCTGGATGCGGTCTGGGCGAGGGCCGGCGACGCGCCGAAGGCGGGCGCCGCGATCGCCGCTGCCGCAGCGGCCGTGCAGGTGCTCAGGAAGCGGCGGCGACTGACGCCGAGGCTGCGGCGCAGGGCGCCGTCCGTTCCGGATTCGTCGTTGTACGCGGTCACGGTCTCTCTCTTTCTCGAAGATTGCTCGAAACGCTGGACGCGGACCGGGCTCATGCGAGGCCGGCAAGCTTGAGGAGCAGGGACTTCACTTCGGTGGCCCGGACGGGGCCGGTGAACGCGTGGGGGGTGGAGCAGAGGATGAGCGGACCTTCTTCGTCGCTCATGGGGAGGCGGCCGTGGCTGCCGCGAATGGGTGACGGGTCGAGGGGAACGACCGCCATGCGGTAGCGCATGCCGAGCTTCTTGCGGGCCACGGCGGTGGCCGCCTTGACCCGGACGTACGGGTCCTGGGGGTCCAGGAAGAGTTCGACCGGGTCGTAACCGGGTTTGCGATGGATCTCGACGAGCTGCGCGAAGTCGGGGGCGCGCGCGTCGTCGAGCCAGTAGTAGTACGTGAACCAGGCATCCGGGTCGGCAACGGCGACGAGCTCGCCGGAGCGCGGGTGGTCGAGGCCGTGAGCCTTCTTGCCCTCGTCGTCGAGGAGCTGTTCGATGCCTTGGGCGTCCTGGAGTGCTTCACGGGTCGCATCGAGATCCTCGGGACGGCGTACGTAGACGTGGGCGAGCTGGTGGTCGGCGACGGCGAAGGCGCGGGAGGCCATCGGGTCCAGGTACTCCATGCCGTCCTGGGTGTGGACCTCAAGCAGGCCGGCGCGGCGCAGTGCCCGGTTGATGTCGACCGGGCGGTCGACGCGGGTGATGCCGTACTCGGAGAGCGCGACGACGGTGCGCCCCTCGCGACGGGCGTCGTCGAGCAGCGGGGCCACGGCCCGGTCGAGCTCGGCCGCCGCCTGGTACGCGCGGGGGTCGTCGGGCCCGTAGCGCTGCAGGTCGTAGTCGAGGTGCGGCAGGTAGCACAGGGCCAGGTCGGGGTGACGGGTGTCCAGGATGTGCCGGGTCGCGTCGATGATCCACTGCGAGGAGACGAGGTCGGCACCGGGTCCCCAGAAGTGGAAGAGGGGGAAGGTGCCGAGCTTTTCGGTGAGCTCGTCGTGGAGGGCGGGCGGCCGGGTGTAGCAGTCGGGTTCCTTGCGGCCGTCGGCGTAGTAGACGGGACGGGGGGTGACGGTGATGTCGGTGTCGGCGCCCATCGCGTACCACCAGCAGATGTTGGCGACGGTGTAGCCGGGGTGGGAGCGGCGGGCGGCGTCCCAGAGCTTGTCCCCGGCGACGAGTCCGTTGTGCTGGCGCCAGAGGAGGACGTCGCCGAGCTCGCGGAAGTACCAGCCGTTGGCGACGATGCCGTGTTCGGCGGGGGTGGTGCCGGTGAGGAAGGTGGACTGGGCGGCGCAGGTGACGGCGGGCAGCACGGTGCCGAGGGGGGCGTGGGTGCCGGACTGGGCGAGGGATGCGAGGTGCGGCATGTGGTCGAGGAGCCGGGGGGTGAGGCCGACGACGTCGAGGACGAGGAGGGGGGTGGGGGCGCCGGTGGGGGACGTGCCCGTTTCGACCGGTGTCACGGGAGCTCCTTGAGGCCGAGGTCGACCAGGAGGTCGCGGGCGAGGGTGAGTTCGGCGGCGATGCCGTCGGCGAGCTGGGGCCGGCTGCGGGGGCGCAGCTCGGCGGGGAGCGCCTGCCAGGTGTACGTCTCGACCTCCAGGTGACGGGTCAACGGCCGGGCTCCGCCGACCAGTCGGGTCAACGTGGACTGGAGCACCGGGAGGGTCGAGGTGAGCGGTGGGGCGGGGGGTGCGTGCAGCGGGACGTGGAAGTGGGCGCGCCACGGGGTGCCGTCGGGAAGTGCCTGGCCGGTGACCGCCTCGTCGAGGTCGTCGGTGCCGCGCAGTCCGTGCGTGGTCCGGGTGCGGGTCTGGTGGAGGAAGCGGGGTTCGGCGAAGGCGGCGAGCGCGGTGCGCACCTCGGCCAGGTGCGGGTGTTCGGCGTGGAGTGCGGCGGAGAGCTGGCACTTGGTGACCTGGATGCCGGCTGCGGAGAGTGCGTCGAGGGCGGTGTCCGGGTCTTCGAAGGAGGTGGCGAGATGGCAGGTGTCGATGCAGATGCCGATGCGGTCGTGTCCGACGGCGGTGAGCGGTGCGACGGCGTCGGCGGTGGTCTCGACCGTGCAGCCCGGTTCGGGTTCGAGACCGATCCGGATGGACTTGCCGGTCAGCTCGGCGAGGGCGTCGAGCCGTTCGGCGAGGGTGCTGAGGGCGGTGTGTGCGGCGCGGGCGGCTTCCGGGTCGCCGGTGTACGGAGTGCGCCAGGCGATCGGGAGGGTGGAGATGGTGCCTTCGGTGACGTCGTCGGGGAGCAGGGTGGCGAGCAGCCGGGCGAGATCGGTGGTGTGGGCGAGGCGTTCAACGTCCGTCCAGTCCGGCTTGTACACCCGGTACTTGACCTCTTCGGCGCCGAACCCTTCGTACGGGAAGCCGTTCAGGGTGACGACTTCGAGGCCGCGGCGGTCGAGTTCGGCGCGCAGGGAGCGCTGCTGGGCGGGGTCGTTGATCAGGGTGTTCGCGGCGTCCCTGGCGAGCCAGAGGCCGATGCCGAGGCGGTCGCGGCCGAGGCGTCTGCGGACGGGTTCGCAGTGGTCGCGCAGTTGGGCGCGGACACCGTCCAGGGTCTCGGCGGGGTGGACGTTGGTGCAGTAGGCGAGGTGGACGGTGGATCCGTCGGGGTGGCGGAAGCGCATCGGGTCACTCCCCGCCGCGGAGGATGGAGTTCCCCTCGTGGAGTGGATCGGGGGTGGCGAGATCGAGTTGCAGCCGGCCGCTCTGGCCGTAGAAGGCGACGGGGTTGCGCCAGAGCACCTGGTCGACGTCGTCGTCGCTGAACCCTGCGGCGAGCATGGCGTCGCCGACCTTCCGGGTCTTGAGGGGGTCGCTCCTGCCCCAGTCGGCGGCCGAGTTGACCAGGATCTTCTCGGTGCCGTGGGTCTTGAGGATCGCGATCATGCGGTCCTCGTCCATCTTGGTGTCGGGGTAGACGGAGAAGCCCGCCCAGCAGCCGCTGTCCGCGGCGTCCTTCACGGTCGTCTCGTTGAGGTGATCGAGCAGGACCCGCTCCGGGGGGAGGTGGGATTCGCGGATCACGTCGATGGTGCGGTGCAGACCTGCGAGCTTGTCCCGGTGCGGGGTGTGGACGAGCGCGGGCAGCCCGTGGTCGGCGGCGAGCTGCAACTGGGCGGCGAGGGCGGTGTCCTCGGCCGGAGTCATGGAGTCGTAGCCGATCTCGCCGACGGCGACGACGGAGTCCTTGACGAGGTAACGGGGCAGGGCGTCCAGGACGGGGGTGCAGCGGGGGTCGTTCGCCTCTTTGGGGTTGAGGGCGAGCGTGCAGTGGTGGGCGATGCCGTACTGGGCGGCGCGGAAGGGTTCCCAGCCGAGCAGGGCGTCGAAGTAGTCGAAGAAGCTCGCGGGCGAGGTGCGGGGCTGGCCGAGCCAGAAGGAGGGTTCGACGAGGGCGCGGACGCCTGCGTCGTACATCGCCTGGTAGTCGTCCGTGGTGCGGGAGGTCATGTGGATGTGGGGGTCGAAGATGCGCATCAGGACTCCTCCGTGGGGGTGGCGGCCGTGAGGGTGAGTACGTGGCGCAGGTCGCCGGGGACGGTACGGCCGGCGGCGGTGCGTTCGGCTGCGAAGTCGACCAGCATGCGGGCGAGTTCGGCGTCGCCGTGGGCGCGTTGGGCCAGTGCGTCGACGGCCTCGACGGGGACTCCGGTGAAGAGGCACTTGAGGATGGCGTGGCGCCACTGGTGCGTGTCGAGATGGACGGCGGCGTACGGACCGACGGCGGCGGCGACCAGCCGGGTGTCGTTGGTGCGCAGGGCGTCCTCGACGAGGTGGAGGGCGGTGGGGCCGAGGTCCAGCCGGTGGAGGGTGAGGAGGACGGCGCGCCGCTCGGCGGCGGTGCCCTGATCGTAGAGCCTGGTCACGGCGGGGAGGGTGGCTCGGGCTTCGAGGAGCAGCAGGGCGCGTACGGAGTCGGCGTGCTCCGGTCCGCAGTGCCGGCCTGCGGCGGCGAACCGCAGCTCCCACGGGGCCACGGCGTACGGGCCGCCGGGCGCGGTGTCCTCGTGGGCGGCGGCGTGCGCGGCCTCGGCGAGGGCCTCGTCGAGCCAGGCGCGTGCGGCGCCGCCCAGCCGGCCGTCGAGTTGCCCGCGGGTCTGCAGCGGGGGCGTCTGCGGGGTCATCGGCATGACGGTGCTCCCTTCGGGGCGTCCTTCGGAACTCTCGACGGGATGCGGGAGCGCAGGAAGTCGATGGAGGTGCGGGCGAGTTCGGGGCCGGCGTGGGAGTGGCGGGGCAGTTCGACCACGGTGAGGCCGCGGTATCCGGTGTCGCCGAGCGTGTCGAGCGCTTCGAGTACGGGCGGGAAGTCGATCTCTCCGTCGCCGAACGGCAGATGCTCATGGATGCCCCGGCGCATGTCCTCGATCTGGACGTGGCGCAGCCAGGGTGCGGCGTCCCGGACGCAGTCCGCGGGTGAGGAGGGCTCCAGGCACTGGCAGTGGCCGATGTCGAGGGTGAGCCCGAGTGGTTCGGGGTCTCCGCTGAGGATGCGCAGGTGGTGGAAGTCGGAGAGATTGGCGAGGAGATGTCCGGGTTCGGGCTCGATGGCGAGCGGGATGCCGGTACGGTCGGCGGCTTCGAGCACCGGGGCGAGGGCGCCGGTCAGCCGCTGCCAGGCCGTATCGGGCGTGGTGTGGGGTGGGGTGATGCCGCTGAAGCAGTGCACGGCGTGGGCTCCCAGGTCGGCGGCGACTTCGACGGCCCGGACCAGGAGCCGGGTGCGGGCGGCGCGAGCCTCCGGGTCCGCGTCGAGGAGGGACGGGCCGTGCTTGCGGCGTGGGTCGAGAACATAGCGGGCGCCGGTCTCGACGGTGACGCCCAGCCCGAGCTGTTCGAGTCTGTGCGCCACGCGGCGGGTGCGGGCGGCGAGGTCCGGGGCGAGGGGGTCGAGGTGCATGTGGTCGAGGGTGAGGCCGACGCCGTCGTACCCGAGGCCCGCGAGGAGCGCGAGGGCGTCGTCGAGGCGGAGGTCGGTGAGCCCGTTGGTGCCGTAGCCGAGGCGGATGGTCATGTGGGGCTCACCTTCCGGGCGAGTGTGCGGGCGAGAGGGACGAGTCCCATGACGGCGAGCCCGGTGCCGGCCGCTCCGGCACGTGCGGCGAGCGCGGCCTGGAGCGGGATCATCGCCCGGATGCCGCTGCCCACAGCGCGCTGGGTCAGCGGCGGGGACGGGTTCAGGGTGGCGTGGAGGAGCGGCTCGGCGGCGGTCCGGAGGTAGGCGCCGGTGAGTGCGGTGACGAGGAGGCGGGGCGAGGTGCCGTGGGGGGTGTTCGAGGGTGCGGGTGCTCCGGGTACGAGGCGGTGGTTGTCCCCTGTCGCGCCGTTTCCCGGGGCCGGGGGCACGTCCCCGTGCCCCCGCTGCTCGCGCACCGCGGTCGCGCCGAGCGCGATGACCGCCGCGAGCGCGGAGAGGGGCGCGACGGTGGAACCGCCGTGCGCCTCGTGGCGCGAGACAGCGGTGACGGCGTAGGTGTGCGCTCCGAGCACGGCGGCGGCGGGGAGTGCTGCGCGCAACGGGAGGGCTGCTTGCCGGGATGGTTCCCCGTGGCGCGGCTGGGCATCCACGGCTGAGTTCGCCAAGGTGCGGGCGCCCCTGCCGACGAGCCGGGCGATCGGTCCGCGGCGCGGCTTCCCCGCGGGGCCCGGGATGGGCGCGGGTGTCCGGACGAGGCCTGTCGCCGGGCCGCCGGGCGTGGTGACCGTGCGCGTGTCGGAGCGCTCCGGCTTCGCGCCTGCCCCCCATGTCGCGGTGGCGCCCAGCAGCAGGTCGAGGGCGCGCGCCGTGGCCATCGCGGCCGGGCCCGCCTGGGTGTGTTTCAGGTGGAGGTCGTAGGCCCAGACCGTTGCGGCCAGGCCGGTGGCCACCGTCAGGGCCGGGCGGCCGGCGCGGGCGGCGAGGGACAGGCCCGCGGCCGTCAACGCGCCTGCTGCCGTGAGGGCCGCGCCCGGGGTGATCCGGCCCGAGGGGATCGGGCGGTGCGGACGGTCGACGGCGTCCTCGTCGCGGTCGGCCCAGTCGTTGAGGGCCATGCCCGCCTCGTAGAGGCAGAGGGAGGCGCCGACGGCCAGCGCGGTGCCACGGCCGGGACGCCGTCCGATGGCTGCCGCCCCGGCGAGTGCGTCCCCGGGGACGGTGAACAGCGCCGAGATCCGCAGCAGCTCGGCCCAGGCCCGTACGGTGGCTGTCACTTCTCCCCCCGCAGCCGTTCGGCGAAGGCCAGCAGCGCGATGTACTGCTCGGACAGTGCGGCGGGGCCACCGTCCGGGTCCTTGAAGTAGAAGCCGAGTTCGGGACGCGGGCCGGTCAGGCCCACTTCCTGGGCGCGGGCGAGCAGCCGCGCCAGGTCGAGGACGAGGGGGGCGGCCAGCGCCGAGTCGCAGCCCTGCCAGGTCGTCTGGAGGACCATGCGGGCGCCGAGGAACCCGTCGAACGCGATGTGGTCCCAGGCCGTCTTCCAGTCGCCGAGTGCGGGCACGTCGTCGATGTGTACCTCCCCCTCGGGCGCGGCGCCGAGCGTGTCGGCGAGGACGCGCTCCTTGCCCGCGTTCTTGGCCGCTGCCGCGCCGGGGTCGGCCAGCGCCGCTCCGTCCCCGCCGCCCAGCAGGTTCGTGCCGGACCAGGCCCGTACGGGCAGGGCGCGTTGCACGAACATCGGGGCGAGTACGGAGCGGAGCAGCGTCTGGCCCGTCTTGCCGTCGCGGCCTGCGTGAGGAAGTCCGCAGTCCGCGACGGTGTCCTGGAGCGCGGGAGCGCGCAGTCCGGTGGAGGGGGTGAAGTTGATGTAGGGGCAGCCGGCCCGGAGCGCGGCCGCGGCGTAGAGCGAGCTGGTGGGCAGCCGGTTCTCGCCGGGTTCCGGGACGGGTTCCGTCGACGCGACGTTGACGACGACTGTGCGGGTCAGGTCGCCCCGGCGGCCGAAGTCGGTGAGGTCCGCGGCGAACCCGGCGATGAGTTCCTCGTCGGTGCGGGTGTCGCCGGGCAGCGGGCCACCCGGGCGTATCTCGGCGTCGGCGGCCGCGAGTTCGGTCCGTACGGCGGAGGGCAGCCCGTGCGGAAGCACTCCCCCGGCGGCCAGTGCCTCCGCCCGTTTGGGGAGCGGACAGCCGACGGTGTCGTGTCCGCCGAAGACCAGGGAGGTCAGCGCCGGCAGCCCGCTGCCGGCGAACGGCGCGGTCTCGGTGACCATGCCTGCCGCCGGGTGGAGACCCGCCGCGACGGCCGCGCAGCCCGCCATGGCGGTGGTGGCGACGGAGCCGCGTGCTCCGATGAACCAGACTCCGGTACGAACGGCATGTGCTGACACGGGCTGCCTCCCTGGCTGGGGATCCTGGCTGGGCAGTGCACAGAGCGGGGCGCTGATCGAATCGAGGGGGACACGGGTGGAGGGTGACGGCGGGCGAGGTAGGGCCTTTGCCCCGCCCGCCGTCGGACTGCGGCTGCCTCACCTACGCGGCGGGCAGCTCCTTCAACTCGATGTTGCGGAAGGACACATGGTCGTCGGCTCCGTGGTTCTGGAGGCCGATGTAGCCGCTCTTCAGGCTGCGGACGGGATCGGTGTTGGTGAAGTCGTTGATCTTGACTCCGTTGAGGAAGACCTGGAGCCGTTCGCCCTGGACCTTGATCTCGTAGCTGTTCCACTGGCCGGGCGGTCGCAGGACCTGGTCACGGGCCTTGATGTCCGCCGCCTTGAAGCCGTAGATGGAGCCGGTGGTGCGGTCGGGGGCGTCGGTGGCGTCGATCTGGACCTCGTAGCCGTTGTTCACCGCGGACCAGGGGTCGTCGGACTGCGGGAACCCGACGAAGACACCGGAGTTGTCGTCGCCCTCCAGCTTCCAGTCGAGCTTCAGCGAGTACGACCCCAGCTCCTTGGCCTGGTAGGTGAGCAGGCCCATGCCGTCCTCGGAGCGGAGTTCACCGTCGACGACGTTGAACTTCCCCGGGCCCGCCTGCTTCCAGCCCTCGAGCGTCTTGCCGTTGAAGATCGACCGGTAGCCGGTGTCCGGCTTGCAGTCGGCCTTCACCTGTCCGGCCGCGTAGCGAACGCCGCCGAGGAGGAGCTGGCGGAAGGCAGGTTCGGCGTACGACGCCTTGGTGTGGCCGAGGCCGGTGTAGAAGGAGCGGCCGCCCTGGTAGGTCTGGCACCAGGTGATCGGGTGGTCGCCCTTCATGGTGCCGCCGGTGTAGGTCGTCTCGTCGAGTGTGGCGAGGACCTTCACCTTGTCGCGCGGGTTGGTGCGGTAGTTGTACAGCTCGTCGGTTCGGTTCCAGGCGTCGTCGAGGTGGGCGGTCGCCGGGTGCTTGTGGTCCTCGACGCGGACGGTGACGGGCTGGATCGCGGGGTGTCCGGCGAAGTACGCGCCGACGAGTCCGCCGTAGAACGACCAGTCGTACTCGGTGTCCGCGGCGGCATGCACGCCCATGTAGCCGCCGCCGGTGGCGATGTAGTTCTCGAACGCCTTCTGCTGGTCGGCATTGAGGACGTCACCGGTCGTGGAGAGGAAGACGACGGCGTCGTAGCGGGCGAGGTTGCTGGTGGTGAACTGGCCTGCTTCCTCGGTGGAGTCGACGGTGATGTTGCTGGTCGCGCCGAGTTCCTTCAGTGCCGCGATGCCCTCGGGGATCGCGTCGTGGCGGAAGCCGGCCGTCTTCGAGAAGACCAGGACCCGCTTGGCGGTCCGGTCGGGGGCGCTGTTGGAGAGCTCGAAGTCGTCGACGTCGTAGAGCGCCCCGTCGCCGCCCTTGAAGACCAGGAAGAGTTCGGTTGCCTTCCCCGGGACGCCGCGCAGCGGTACGTCGATGTCCTGGAAGTTCTCCCAGCCACCAGTCACCGGGACCGGTGCGGAGCCGAGGATCTTGCCGGTCGCGGAGCCGGACCGTACTTCGAGGAAGCCTCCCGCGCCGCCGGACGAGATCCGGGCGGTGAGCTTGGTGGAGTCACCGAGGATGTACGGCTTGAAGGCGATCCAGTCGCCGTTGTGGATGTCGCCGACCGTCTTGCCGCCGTGCGCGGCCGCCTTGTCGTACGTCCTGATACCGGACGACGCGGTGAAGTGCTCGGCCTGCCGGTGGCGGGGCTGAAGCTGCGACTGGGCGTGGCCGGAGAGCGCGGCCTGGCCGCCGCCCCCGCCGTCGGTGTACGAGGCGTCGATGACTCCGAAGATGTTGGCGTTCGGGTCGTGTCCGCCGTCGATCTGGGTGCTGATGGTGCCGGTGCAGCCGTTGGTCGTGGTGATCGGGTGGCCGTGGCTGTCGTGACCGAGTACGAAGCGGACCTCGACCTTCGAGCAGTCGATCGCGCCGTCCTCGGGGTCGGTGACGGTCACCTTGAAGGGGATCTTGTCGCCGAAGCTGAACAGCTGCCCGTCACCGGGGAGTTCCAGCTTCACCGTGGGTGCCGTGTTGCCGACGGTCACATGGACGCTCGCCAATCCGGTGCGTCCGGTGGGGTCCTTGGCGGTGACGGTCGCGGTGTAGGTGCCGTTCTTCCTGTACGTGTACGTGGGGTTCGCGGCGGTCGACGTGCCGCCGTCGCCGAAGTCCCAGGCGTACGTGAGTGCGTCGCCGTCGGAGTCCGTGGTGCCGGCCGAGGAGAACTGCACCTTCAGCGGTGCGGCGCCGGACGTCTTGTTGGAGGCGGCTTCGGCTACGGGCGAGTGGCCGCCGGTGGCGTTCTCGATGCGGTAGAGCGCGGAGTTCTCGTCGCCGCCGAACCAGGAGAGGCCGTAGTCCAGGACGTACAGCGCCCCGTCCGGGCCGAAGGCCATGTCCATCACCTGGGTCCCGGACCACGGGACGTTGTTGATGGACCGGACGGTGCCGTCGCCGTCCTGCTCGATGCGCTTGATCCAGCGCCGGCCGAACTCGCCGGCGAAGAAGTCACCGTCGTACGACTCGGGGAACTTCACGGGCGAGTCGAGGTTCGGGTCGTAGCGGTAGACGGGGCCGCCCATCGGCGACTCGGAGCCGTTGCCGAACTCGGGCACGGAACCGCCGTCGTACGGGATCCAGGCGGGCTGCGCCGGGGGCAGGTCGACCAGACCGGTGTTGTGCGGCGAGGTGTTCTTCGGGGCGTCGCAGTCGAAGGGGGCGCCGGACGTCTTCGTCGCGAAGTCGTAGTCGACGAACGCGTCGTTCTTCCCGGTGCAGAACGGCCAGCCGAAGTTGCCCGGCTTGGTCACGCGGGCGAACTCGACCTGTCCGGCCGGTCCGCGCTTGGGGTCGGCAGCGCCCGCGTCGGGCCCGTAGTCGCCGACGTAGACAATGCCGGTGGCCTTGTCGACGCTGAAGCGGAACGGGTTGCGGAAGCCCATCGCGTAGATCTCGGGGCGCGTCTTGTCCGTGCCCGGCGCGAAGAGGTTGCCGTCCGGAATGGTGTACGAGCCGTCGTCGGCGACCTTGATCCGCAGGATCTTGCCGCGCAGGTCGTTTGTGTTGCCCGACGTGCGCCGGGCGTCGAATGCCGGGTTGCGGTCCGGGCGTTCGTCGATGGGCGTGTAGCCGTCGGAGGCGAACGGGTTGGAGTCGTCGCCGGTCGACAGATACAGGTTGCCCTGCGCGTCGAAGTCGATGTCGCCGCCGACGTGGCAGCAGATGCCGCGGGACGCCTTGACGTCGAGAACCTTCTTCTCGCTGCTCAGGTCGAGGGTGCCGTCCTCCTTGAGGACGAAGCGGGAGAGCCGGTTGACGCCGTCGAACTTGGCGAAGTCGGCGGCGGTGCCGGTCTCCGGGGCGTCGCCGGAGGGGGTGTCCAGCGGCGGCGCGTAGTAGAGGTAGATCGCCCGGTTCTCACTGAACTTCGGGTCGATGCCGACGCCCTGGAGGCCTTCCTCGTCGTGCGAGTAGACGGGGATGACGCCGGAGACCCTGGTGTTGCCTGCGCTGTCGGTGATCCGCAGCTCGCCGTTGCGCGAGGTGTGCAGGACGCTGCGGTCGGGCAGCACGGCCAGGGACATGGGTTCGCCGGTCTCTGCGGCGCCCTTGGCGAGGGTGACCTGCTGGAAGTCCTCGGTCGCCGCCGCGTCGGACGCGGCCGGCGAGGTCGGGCCCGACGCGGCGGCACCGGGCGGGGCGCCCAGGGCGAGGGTGGCTGCGGTGAGCAGGCCGCCGGTGAGCAGGGCGAGGGATGTACGGAGTCGGGGCCGGGTTCTGGTTCTGTGCACGAGTGTCCTCCGGAGAGTGCCGGTTGTACGGGCGAGTGCTGCCGTGCCGTTCCGCGCGGGGACTGCCGCGCAGGTCACCGAGGGCCCGGTGGGGCGCCGGTGACGCGAGTCATGTCGTGTACACCAAGGGGACGGTAGACGGGTTCGTCCTGGGTGGAAAGGCCTTGCGCAGGAGATAAGTTGAACTTTCTCCTGAGTCAGGACAAAGGGGGTTTTGGGCAGCCTGGGCCGTCCCGGCGGCGTGTGTGCCGCCGGGCTGCGCAGACCTGTCCGCCACCCGCCCCGCCCCGCCGGGGCTCCGGCCCCGGACCCTGGCTCTCAGACGCCGGACCTGCTCAAAGGGGGCGATTGAGGAGCGGAGGTCCGGGGTGGAGCCCCCGGGAGGAGCCGTCAGTCGCCGCCCCCGAACGCCGCGTCGAACGACGCAGCCGGCGGGTCGAAGTCGTACCGCTTCAGCGTGGCAAGCGCTTCCGGTGCGCCCGCCAGCCGGTCCATCCCGGCGTCCTCCCACTCCACCGAGACCGGGCCGTCGTAGTCGATCGAGCGGAGCATCCGGAACACGTCCTCCCACGGCACATCACCGTGCCCGGCGGAAACGAAGTCCCAGCCGCGCCGCGGATCGCCCCAGGGCAGGTGCGAGCCGAGACGGCCGTTGCGCCCGTCGAGACGCCTGCGGGCCTCCTTGCAGTCCACGTGGTAGATCCGGTCCCGGAAGTCGTAGAGGAAGCCGACCGGATCGAGGTCCTGCCAGACGAAATGGCTCGGGTCGAAGTTCAGCCCGAACGCGGCCCGGTGGCCGACGGCCTCCAGGGCCCGGTGCGTGGTCCAGTAGTCGTACGCGATCTCGCTGGGGTGCACCTCGTGGGCGAACCGCACGCCCTCCGCGTCGAACACGTCGAGGATCGGGTTCCAGCGCTCGGCGAAGTCCTCGTAACCGCGCTCGATCATCCGCGGCGGCACCGGCGGGAACATCGCCACCAGGTGCCAGATCGACGAGCCGGTGAAGCCGATGACGGTACGGACTCCGAAGGCGGCGGCCGCGCGGGCGGTGTCCTTGATCTCCTCGGCGGCCCGCTGCCGTACCCCTTCGGGCTCGCCGTCGCCCCAGATCCGGGCGGGCAGGATGCCCTGGTGCCGTTCGTCGATCGGGTTGTCGCAGACCGCCTGGCCGACGAGGTGATTGGAGATCGCCCAGCACTTCAGACCGTACTTGTCGAGCAGCTGCCGCCGCCCGTCGAGATAGCCGGGGTCGGCGAGAGCCTTGTCGACCTCGAAGTGATCTCCCCAGCAAGCGAGTTCGAGCCCGTCGTAGCCGAAGTCCCGGGCCAGCCGACAGACCTCCTCCAGCGGCAGGTCGGCCCACTGACCGGTGAAGAGCGTGAAGGGACGGGGCATGCGCGGAACCTCCTAGGACGGTACGGGGGTGTGTACGGAGCTCTTCTCGGCGCTTTCCTCCACCGCCGCGAGCACCCGCTGCACCTGAAGTCCGTCGGCGAACGACGGAACCGGGTCCGCCCCTTCGGCGATCGTCAGGACCAGGTCGCGGGCCTGGTGGATGAAGGTGTGCTCGTAGCCGAGTGCGTGGCCCGGCGGCCACCACGCCTCCAGGTACGGGTGCGCGGGCTCGGTGACGAGGATGCGGCGGAACCCGGCGGTGGTGGCCTGCTCGGTGTGGTCGTGGAAGGACAGTTCGTTGAGGCGTTCCAGATCGAAGGCGAGCGAGCCGCGCTCGCCGTTGATCTCCAGCCTTAAGGCGTTCTTGCGGCCCGCCGCCATCCGGGTCGCCTCGAACGAGGCCAGTGCTCCGGAGGCGAGCCTGCCGGTGAACAGGGCGGCGTCGTCGACGGTGACCGCCCCGCGTGCTCCGCCGTCCGCGGTACCCGAGAGTCCGGCCGACGTTCCGGCGAGCAGCGGTCGTTCCCGTACGAAGGTCTCGGCAACCGCCGACACCCCCACCAGGAGCTCCCCCGCCAGATACTGGGCGAGGTCGACGATGTGCGCCCCGAGGTCGCCGAGCGCACCGGATCCCGCCTGCTCGCGCTTGAGCCGCCAGGTGAGCGGCGATTCGGGGTCGACCAGCCAGTCCTGGAGATAGGTGGCCCGTACGTGCCGCAGGGCGCCGAGCCTGCCGTCGGCGATCAGCGTCCGTGCGTACGCGATCGCCGGCACCCTGCGGTAGTTGAAGCCGACCATCGCCACCTGGCCGCGGGCCCTGGCCCGTTCCGCGGCCTCCGTCATGGCTTCCGCCTCGGCGACCGTGTTGGCGAGCGGCTTCTCGCACAGCACGTGCTTGCCGGCCTCCAGGGCGGCGATGGCGATCTCCGCATGGCTGTCGCCGGGCGTGCAGATGTCGACGAGCTGGACGTCGTCCCGGGCGATCAGGGCGCGCCAGTCGGTCTCCGCCGCCGCCCAGCCGTGTCGTTCGGCGGCGGCGGAGACCGCCGTACGGTCGCGTCCGCAGATCGCGGCGAGAGCCGGCTGCATCGGCAGGTCGAAGGCGTGTCCGGCGGTGCGCCACCCCTGTGAGTGGGCGGCGCCCATGAACGCGTATCCGACCATGCCGACCCCGAGCGTCGCCTTCGGCACGGTCGTCGGCGGCGCTGCGGCCTCCTGCTCCGTCTCTTCCCTACGGGCCATACGGGCTTCCTCCTCGTCGGTCGTTCGGTGGGCGCACAGCAGGAGGGTCAGCACCCTCCTGGACGGCGGATCAGCTGAAGCCCGTCGGCAGGTACTGGTCGATGTTGTCCTTGGTGACGACGGCCGAGTAGAGGGTGAGGCTGGTCGGGATCTCCAGTTCGGAGAGCCCGCCGATGCCCTTGCCCTGCCCCAGGGCACGCGCCAGGTCGATGGCGGACGCGGCCATCGTCGGCGGGTAGAGAACCGTGGCCTTCAGGACGCTGTTGTCGGCCTTGATGGCGTCCATCGCGGACTTCGCACCCGCGCCTCCGACCATCAGGAACTCGTCCCGGCCGGCCTGCTGGATGGCGCGCAGCGCGCCGACTCCCTGGTCGTCGTCGTGGTTCCACAGGGCGTCGAACTTCTTCTGCGCCTGCAGGAGTTGAGCCATCTTCGCCTGACCGGACTCGACGGTGAAATCGGCGGCCTGACGGGCCACCAGCTTGATGTTGGAGTAATTCTTGAGGGCGTCGGCGAAGCCCTGGCTGCGCTGCTTGGTGAGCTCCAGGTTGTCGATGCCCGCGAGCTCGACCACCTTGGCGTTCGGCTTGTCCTTGAGCTGTTCGCCGATGTACGTGCCGGCGTTGAGACCCATGCCGTAGTTGTCGCCGCCGACCCAGCAGCGGTAGGCCTGCGGTGAGGCGAAGATGCGGTCCAGGTTGACGACGGGGATGCCCGCCTTCATCGCCTCCAGACCGACCTGGGTGAGCGCCTTGCCGTCGGCGGGGAGGATGACGAGGACGTCGACCTTCTTGTTGATGAGGGTCTTGACCTGGCCGATCTGGGCGGCGGTGTCGTTGGAGCCCTCGGTGATCTCCAGGGTCACCTCGGAGTACTTCTCCGCCCGCGACTTGGCGTTCTCGTTGATGGCGTTGAGCCATCCGTGGTCGGCCTGTGGTCCGGCGAAGCCGATGGTGACGGGCTTGCCCGGCTTGTCGTCGGCAGCCGGCTGATTGCTCTGCGCGGTCTGCGACTTCTTGGGCTCATTGCTGGTGCAAGCGGTGAGGAGAGCGCCCGCGGAGACGGCTGCGGTGCCGAAGAGCAGTCCTCTGCGGCTGGTTTCTGGCATGGCTGTCGAACCCTTCATCCGGTGCGTGGGTGGCATGCGGAACTGCGGGTGAGATGGGGTGAGGTGGAGTGGGGAGAGCCCGGGGGCTGGGGGGTGTGTGCCCGGCGGATCAGGGTCGGACAGGTCGCGGCGTCTGGTGCGGTGCATCGCAAGGCGCCGGAGCGTCCTGTGATGGGGTCTCCCCCTGCTCGAACGGAGTTGAGAGCTTGGGGAAGGAGCTATCCGGGCGTTTCGGCAACGCCGCGAGGTGCCGTGCCGGGCGTCGCGGCCCCGGCCATGATCCGCCGGACACCCCCTAGGTCTCCCCGTGGGCCGAGGTTCGGCGCTGGACCAGTACGGCGGCGACGATGATCGCGCCCTTGGCGATCTGCTGGACATCGGTCTGCAGATTGTTGAGCGCGAAGATATTGGTGATGGTGGTGAAGACGAGGACACCGAGGACGGAGCCGACGATCGTGCCGCGTCCGCCGCTGAGCAGGGTGCCGCCGATGATCGCGGCGGCGATGGCGTCGAGCTCGTACAGGTTGCCGTTGGTGTTCTGTCCCGAGCCGGACAGGATGATCAGCATGAAGGCGGCGATGCCGCAGCAGAGCCCGGAGAGCAGATACAGATAGAGCCGCTGCCGCCGTACATCGATGCCGGCGAGACGGGCCGCTTCCGCGTTGCCGCCGACCGCGACCGTGCGGCGTCCGAACGTCGTCCGGTTCAGCACCAGCCAGCCGATGACGGTGACCGCGGCGAAGGCCATGACCAACGGCGGGATGCCGAGGACGTACGAGTCGGGCAGCCCCAGGTCGAGGACCGACTGAACGGTGACGATCTGTGTCTTGCCGTCGGTGATCTGCAGGGCGAGACCGCGGGCCGAGGCGAGCATGGCCAGCGTCGCGATGAACGGCACCAACCTCCCGTACGCGATCAGCAGCCCATTGACGAGTCCGGCACCGAGGCCGACGAGCACGGCGGTGAAGAGGATCCCCGCGAAGCCGTACTCCTGGGTGGCGAGCGTGGTCGCCCAGACCGAGGCGAGCGCGACCATCGCGCCGACCGACAGATCGATGCCGCCGCTGGTGATGACGAACGTCATGCCGACGGTGACGACGCCGATGACGGACGACTGGGTCAGGATCAGCTGCAGATTTCCGGTGTCCAGGAACGCGTCGGGCTCGGTGAAACCGCCGACGGCGATCAGTGCGGCGAGGACGCCGAGCAGCGACAGGTTGCGGACGTCCGCGCGCACCCCGAGGGCGCGCAGTCCGCCGCCCTTCGAGGGCGGCAGCGCGGCGGGGGCGGGCGGGGCCGCCTTGTCCGGCCCACCGTGCTGCGCCGAGGAAACGGGCTGAGTCATGACGTCGGGCTCCCTTCCATCACGAGGTCGAGTACGCGGTGCTCGTCGAGCTCCTGGGCGTCCGCCGTATGCACGACGCGGCCCTCGCGGAGCACCAGCACCCGGTCGGCGAGGCCCAGTACTTCGGGCACTTCGCTGGAGACCAGCAGAACGGCGAGGCCTTCGTCGGCCAGCCGGCGGATCACGGCATAGAGCTCGGCGCGGGCGCCGACGTCGACACCGCGGGTCGGTTCGTCGAGCAGCAGCACCCGGCAGCCGCGCAGCAGCCAGCGGGCCAGGACGGCCTTCTGCTGATTGCCGCCGGAGAGGGTGCGGACGGGGGTGTCCGGGTTGTCGGGGCGCAGCGAGAGTTCGCGGGTGGCGGCGCGGGCCGCCCGGCGCTCGGCTCCGTGGTCGAGCCAACCGGCCCGGGAGAAGCGGGACATGGAGGAGACCGACACGTTACGGGTGACGGATTCGAGCATCAGCAGTGCCTGTGCCTTGCGCTCCTCGGGGGCGAGTCCGATGCCTGCGGCGACGGCGGCACGGACGCTGCCGGGGCGCAGCGGCCGCCCGCCGACGAGGACCCGGCCCGCGCTCGGCCTGCGGGCTCCGTAGATCGTCTCCAGGATCTCGGAGCGCCCGGATCCGACGAGTCCGGCAAGCCCGACGATCTCGCCGGGCCGCAGTTCCAGGTCGACGGGGGCGAACTCGCCTTCCCTGGCGAGTCCTTCGACGGTGAGCACGGGGTCCTGCCGGGTGTTCTCCCCGGGAGACCCGGGGCGCTGCGGGAAGACGTATTCGACATTACGGCCGGTCATCATGGCAACGATGTCGCGTGTAGGGGTGGACTCGGCGGGCAGCCCGACGGCGACGGCCCGCCCGTCCTTGAGCACGGTCACCCGGTCGCCGATCCGGCGGATCTCCTCCAGGCGGTGGGAGATGTAGACGACGGCGACCCCGTCGGCGGTGAGCCCGGCGACGATACGGAAGAGGTTGGCGACCTCGTCGGGGTCGAGGGCGGCGGACGGCTCGTCCATGACGATGAGCCGTACGTCGTGGGAGAGCGCCCGGGCCATGGAGACGATCTGCTGCTGGGCGGCGGAGAGCGCGCCGACGGGACGGGCGGGATCGATCTCGGGGTGGCCGAGGCGCTTCAGCAGTGCGGCGGCGGCCGCGCGTCCTTCGCGGGTGCGGACGACGAAGCGGGCGGCGGTGGGTTCGTGGCCGAGGAAGATGTTCTCGGCGACCGAGAGGCCTTCGACCAGGTCGAGTTCCTGATAGATGGTGGCGATGCCGAGACGCATGGCGGCGATCGGCGACTTGAGCGAGACGGGTGCGCCGCGCCAGGTGATCTCGCCGCCGTCGGGCTGGTGGGCCCCGGCGAGCACCTTGATGAGGGTGGACTTGCCGGCACCGTTCTGCCCGAGCAGACAGTGGACTTCGCCGGCCTGGACCTCCAGGTCCACGCCGTCGAGGGCGCGCACACCGGGGAACGACTTGGTGATGCCGGACATGGTGAGCAGGGGTGGTTCTGATGCCATGACAAATCCCCTCGGCGGGTGCGGGGCCGGTGAGCGGGCAGGGCGCAGTACTGTTCCGGGGGTTACCCCCCGACCCCCCGGCCACAAGGGGCGGGAGGCGGTTCGGTGGTGCGTACCGGCCGAGGATCAGGCCGGTGAGAAAAGGTGGTCGCTGATGAGCCGGGCGGCGCCGATCACTCCGGCGGCCGGCCCCAACTCACCCAGCACGATGGGGAGATTGCCGGTGGCCAGCGGCAGGGACTGCCGGTAGACCTGAGTCCGGACGCTGGCGAGGAGCGTGTGGCCGAGGCCGGTCACACCGCCGCCAATCACCACCAGTCCGGGGTTGAAGAAGCTGACGAGTCCGGCGATGACCTGGCCGACCCGGTTTCCGCCCTCACGGATCAGGTCGAGCGAGGTGGCGTCACCGGCGGCCGCGGCAGCGGCCACATCGGCGGCAGTGAGTTTCCCCGCCGCCTCCAGCCGGGTGGCGAGCTCGTGCGACTGCCCCGCGCGCGCCGCGTCCTCGGCGTCGCGGGACAGCGCGGCGCCGCTGAAGTGGGCTTCCAAGCAGCCCCGGTTGCCGCAGGCGCAGGCGCGGCCGTCGAGTTCGACCTGGATGTGGCCGATGTCGCCGGCGCTGCCCGTCGTACCGCGGTAGACGTCGCCGCCGACGACGATGCCGCAGCCGATACCGGTACCGATCTTGACGCAGAGGAAGTCGCCCACGGAGCGTGCGACGCCCGCGTGCTGTTCCCCCATCGCCATCAGATTCACGTCGTTGTCGACCATGACCGGGCAGCCCAGTTCCTGGCTGAGTGCCTCGCGGACCGGGAAGCCGTCCCAGCCGGGCATGATCGGGGGTGCGACCGGTACGCCTTCGGGGAAGCGGACCGGTCCGGGTACGCCGATGCCCGCGCCGTCGAAGCCTTCGGCGAGTCCGGAGGCCCGGAGCTTGGCCGCCATGGACAGCACCTGTTCGAAGATCGCGACAGGTCCTTCGCGTACGTCCATGGGGTGGTTGAGGTGGCCCAGAACCTCCAACTCCGCGTTGGTGACCGCCACATCGATCGATGTGGCACCGATGTCGACGCCGAGGAAGCGCAGTGCGGGAGCGAGCCGGATGTTGTGCGAACGACGCCCGCCGCGGGAGGCGGCGAGTCCGTCGGCCACGACGAGTCCGGTCTCCAGCAGCCGGTCGACCTCGACGGCGAGCTTGGAGCGGGAGAGATCGACCTGATCCCCCAGCTGCGCCCGGGAGTTGGGCCCGCCGTCGCGCAACAGCCGGAGCAGTCGCGCCTGATGCGCATTCGCGGGTCGTGCCGTCATACGTCTCACGCGCCCCTCCCCGCCACATCGGCCTATCCGTCGGGCTTTCGAGTGGAACGTAGCAGCGGTTGCCGGAAGTGGGAAGAAGTTGCGCAGGAATCCACTACAACTTTCTCCACACCGAGGACAAAGGCGCGCGCGAAGGGGAGCGGAGACGGTCAGACCGGGATGAGCCGGTCGCGGCCGTGCACGAGGGCTTGGCCGAGCTGGGTGACGGTGTGCACGGTGGTACTGCGGTGCCGCTGACTGGTCACCAGGGAGGCGCCACGCAGGGCGGTGATGTGGCAGCTGGCGCTCGGCGCGGTCGTACCGGCTCTGTGCCCGTCGCCGCCGCACCATCGGCCACCGCATAGAGGAGGATCGCCCGCGTCGGCCCCATCAGGGCGCGTGTCGCAGCCGTCGGGACCTCCGGGCGTACGCGGGCGGAACGGAAGAGCTAGGGCGTGTGCTCCGTGTGCGCCCGCATGATCTCCGTGGCCCGCTGTTCGTCCCGCGAGGAGATCGCCGCGATCAGCGAGCGGTGTTCGACCCAGGACCGGTTGCCGCGCCGGCGGACCACCGGTGTGTAGTACCAGCGGACTCGGCGGTCGACCTGTCCGGCAAGCTCGGCGAGCACCACATTGCCCGCCAGCTCCATGACCTTGGCATGGAAGGCGGCGTTGGTGGCGACGGCGAGATCCACATCGTCGTCGGCAACGGCCTGCTCGCCCTTGGCGCAGAGCTCTTCGAGGGCGGCAATGCCGGCCGGGCCGGAGTTGGCCGCGGCCAGCCGGGCGGCCTCGGCCTCCAGCAGGGTGCGGACCGAGAGCAGCTGGTCCGTCTCCTCCTCGGTGGGTTCATGGACGAACGCACCCTGGGCGGGACGCAGGTCCACCCAGCCCTCGGTGTTCAGCCGCTGCAAGGCCTCGCGCACTGGCTGCCGGGACACACCTAGGTGCCCCGCCAGCTCACTCTCGACCAGATGCCGGCCGGGGCGGAGCGCCCGCGTGGTGATCAGTTCGAGCAGTGCCTCGTAGACGCGCTCGCGCAGCGGACCGGGCCGTTCCAGCTTCGGCAGGGTCCCCTGCGGCAGTCCTGCGGACACCATCGCGGTCCCCCTCCCGGCGACGAGCAATTGCTTATCGTCTACAGACTACCGAGCACCATGGGAGGTCAGGGGCAACGGATCACCTGACCCGCGTACGAGAGGTTCCCGCCGAACCCGAAGAGCAGTGCCGGAGCGCCGCTGTCGACCTCGCCGCGTTCCACCAGTTTCGACAGGGCCATGGGGATCGAAGCGGCGGACGTATTTCCGGAATCCACGACATCCCGGGCGATGACCGCGTTGACCGCACCGATCTTCCTGGCGACCGGTTCGATGATCCGCAGATTGGCCTGGTGCAGTACCACCGCGGCGAGATCCTCGGGGGCCACTCCCGCCTTTTCGCACACTTTGCGCGCGATGGGCGGCAGTTGGGTAGTGGCCCAGCGGTAGACGGACTGCCCCTCCTGGGCAAAGCGCGGCGGCGTCCCCTCGATCCGGACCGCGCGACCCATCTCCGGCACCGAACCCCAGAGCACGGGGCCGATTCCGGGCACGGCGTCCGCGCCGCCCTGCGGGTCCGCGACCACGACCGCAGCACCCGCACCGTCGCCGAGCAGGACGCAGGTGGAGCGGTCGGTCCAGTCGGCGATGTCGGCCATTTTGTCGGCGCCGATCACCAGCGCACGGGTTGCGGAGCCCGCCCGGATCGCATGGTCGGCGGTGGCGAGGGCGTGGGTGAAGCCGGAGCAGACCACGTTGATGTCCATGACGGCGGGCGAAGCCATGCCGAGGCGGGCAGCCACGCGCGCGGACATGCTCGGCGAACGGTCGATCGCGGTGGAGGTAGCAACGAGGACCAGATCGATGTCGGCGGGGTCGAGTCCGGCCGTGGCGAGCGCCTTGGCCGCCGCGTGCGTGGCCATCTCGTCGACCGGCTCGTCAGGGCCTCCCACATGACGGGTCTTGATCCCGACGCGACTGGTGATCCACTCGTCGCTGGTGTCGACCATGGCCGCCAGGTCGTCATTGGTGAGCACCTTGGCGGGCTGATAGTGGCCGAGCGCCACGACACGTGAGCCGGTCATGTAGAGGTTCCCCTCGCTACGTATGGCAGGAACTATCCAGTCTTGGTGGCTACCGCCCGGTACGGGGGCACGTGATCCCACAGGATTACCGGCCGAGGCTTGGAGGCTTGACCACACCCCTGCCCCTCTCTGAACACATACTGTAGACAATATTCTGTCGACTTGACATCGGCCCACGTTCCCTCCCTCAGCCCTTGCCGAACGGAGAGCCCCGTAAAGTCGTAGGTGTCGGCGCCGGTGCGATCGGGCTGCATCGAGGTGTGCCCCACCGGGGCACTCTCCTTCACGACCGAATTCACCATGCGGGCAGCCGGGACCTGGGACGAGCCGGCCCACACGGAAACCACGACCGTCTGCGTGCCTCCTGCGGTGTCGGCTGCAACGTCACACTCCATGTGCAGGACAATGAGCTCGTCAAGGTCACCTCTCCGCGCGCAACCCGGTGACCCACGGCAACCTCTGGATCAAGGGCCGCTTCGGCTTCCACCACGTACAGAATCGGGTTCAGCCGCCATGGGACGGGTCACCGAGCGCCGCCGCACCATCCGCATCCGGGACGGGGCGGTCACGACGCGCCCCGACACCCTCGTCGCCGAGGAGCCCCTGGAGATCCGGCTGAACGGCAGACCGCTCGCCATCACCATGCGCACGCCGGGCGACGACTTCGCGCTGGCGGCGGGCTTCCTGGTCAGCGAGGGCGTGATCGGTGACGGCTCCGAGGTGCAGTCGATCGTGTACTGCGCGGGGGCGACGGCGGACGGTGTGAACACGTACAACGTGGTGGATGTGAAGCTCGCGCCCGGTGTGCAGGTCCCCGACATCACGCTCGAACGCAACGTCTACACGACCTCCTCCTGCGGGCTGTGCGGCAAGGCGAGCCTCGACGCAGTCCGCACCACCACCCGGCACCCGATCGCCGACACTCCCCCGGTCCGGGTCGAACCCGCCCTGCTCTCGGCCCTCCCCGACCGGCTCCGCGAGTCGCAGCGGGTCTTCGACCGGACCGGAGGCCTGCATGCGGCGGCGCTGTTCTCCGAGGCGGGGGAACTGCTCGACATCCGGGAGGACGTCGGTCGGCACAACGCGGTCGACAAGCTCGTCGGCCGGGCCCTGACCGACGACCGGCTGCCGCTGTCCCGCGCGATTCTGCTGGTGTCGGGGCGGGCCTCCTTCGAGCTGGCGCAGAAGGCGGTGATGGCCGGGATCCCGGTGCTCGCTGCGGTCTCGGCGCCGTCGTCGCTCGCCGTGGATCTGGCGGCGGAGACCGGGTTGACCCTGGTCGGATTTCTGCGGGGCCCGTCCATGAACGTGTACGCGGGTGAGCACCGCATCACCCTGGAGGCGACGGTCGGGCAGGGCTGAGGTGCCCGGCCCGTGACACGGGTCAGGGGGCCGGCCGGCGGGGAGCGCCCCCTGCGCCGGCCGGTCCCGCTTGCGTGGCGTCCGTCATCGGCGCCTTCGGGTTCGGGCGAGTGCGTCAGCCCACCGAAATGGGCTCCTCCGCCACCGCACCGCTCGCCGCAATCCCCGGGCGCTCCCGGAGTCCGTCCTGCGGATCCCGCGAGCGCCGCTTCGCGATCACCGCGCACACCATCAACTGCATCTGGTGGAAGAGCATCAGGGGCAGCACGGCGAGGCCGGCGTGCGCCCCGAAGAGCACGCTGGCCATCGGGAGCCCGGACGCCAGGCTCTTCTTCGACCCGGCGAACTGGATGGCGATCCGGTCCCCTCGGTCGAAGCCGAGCCGCTTCGCCCCGTACCAGGTCAGTGTGAGCATCAGCGCGAGCAGCACCGCTTCGGCGGCCAGCAGCACACCGAGCCTCGCCGGGGTGACCTGGTGCCAGATACCGGCGACCATGCCCTCGCTGAAAGCCGTATAGACGACCAGCAGGATCGAGCCCCGGTCGACACGGCCGAGGACCTTCTTGTGTCGGGTGAGGAAGCCGCCGATCCAGCGGCGGAGCAGCTGCCCGGCGATGAACGGGAGCAGCAGCTGGACCCCGATCCTCAGCAGCGCGTCGGCCGAGAATCCGCCGCCGCTGTTGCCGAGCAGCGCTGCGGCGAGCAGCGGGGTGAGGACGATCCCGGCGATCGAGGAGAAGGAGCCCGCGCAGATCGCCGCCGGCACGTTGCCGCGGGCGATCGAGGTGAAGGCGATCGACGACTGGATGGTCGACGGGACGAGGCAGAGGAAGAGGAAGCCGGTGTAGAGCTGCGGGGTCAGGACGTACGGAACCAGCCCCTTGCCCGCCAGTCCCAGCAGCGGGAACGCGACGAAGGTACAGATCAGGACGGTGAGGTGGAGCCGCCAGTGCCTGAGGCCGTCGAGCACCTCGGCGGTCGAGAGGCGGGCACCGTACAGGAAGAAGAGGAGGGCGACCGCTCCGGTCGACGCGCCGTCCGCGACCTCCGCGGCGGTCCCCGATGCGGGCAGCAGCGCCGCGAGCGCGACCGTGCCGATCAGCGCCAGGATGTACGGGTCGATCGGCAGCCAGGACGGCAGCTTGAAGGTGCGGCTCATGTGCTCCACGTGTCTCTCGTTCAGGTCGTGCCCTCTTCATCGTGCTCTCGACCAGGGCGATCGGGAATCCGGCATACCGCTCTCACTGTCATCACGGTTCGCGATAGCGTGGGCGCTATGTACGATCCTGCACAGCTCCGTACCTTTCTTGCCGTCGCCCAGACGCTGAGCTTCACCCAGGCCGCCCGTCGGCTGGGCGTGCGGCAGTCCACGGTGAGTCAGCATGTGCGGCGGCTGGAGGACGCGACGGGGCGCCAGCTGTTCACGCGGGACACGCACCAGGTCGATCTCACCGTGGACGGTGAGGCGATGCTCGGCTTCGCGCGGACGATCCTGCAGGCCCACGAGCGGGCTGCGGCGTTCTTCACCGGAACGCGACTGCGCGGGCGGCTGCGGTTCGGGGCGTCCGAGGACTTCGTACAGACCCGGCTGCCGGAGATTCTGGCGTCATTCCGCCGCGACCATCCGGAGGTCGAGCTGGAGCTGACCGTGGAGCTGTCCGGGACGCTGCACCGGCAGTTGGCGGCGGGACGGCTCGATCTCGTCCTCGCCAAGCGGCGGACCGGTGACACGCACGGCGAACTGGTCTGGCAGGACGCACTGACCTGGATCGGCGCACCGCACGTGCGGATCGACCCGGACCGCCCGGTGCCGCTGATTCTCTTCCCGCCGCCGGGCCTCACCCGGGCCCGCGCCCTGGAGGTGCTGGAAGAGCACGGCCGGTCCTGGCGAATCGCCTGTACGAGTACGAGCCTCAGCGGACTCGTCGCGGCGGCCCACGCCGGTCTCGGCGTGATGGCGCACACCCGCGGGCTCATCCCGCCGGGACTGACTCCCGTACCGGCCAGGGCGGGGCTGCCGGAACTCGGCGACGTGGATTTCGTCCTGCTGCACGGCCGCCGCCGGGACGCGGCGCAGGAGGCGGCGGACGCGCTCGCGACGGCGATCCTGGCGGGCGGCGACCGGCTGATCCGTGGCATCGGCGGGGTCGACGCGATCAGTGGCCGCGACGGCGCATGACCGCACGCGTGCGCGGGGAGAATGGGCAGCAGGTACGGAACACATCCTGACCCCCATGACGGGAGTGGCCGAGGCGTACAGATTCGGTGGAGATTCCGGCGCGAGCTACCTACTCCACCGCCAGAAGCACGCCCGAGCCTTGCCCATCTGGCCGGATATCTGTGGCTGAACCTGTGCAGATGGCACGCTTTCCGGTCGCTCCGGGCCCTCCCGCCGAGCCACCCGGTGGGGTAGCGTCACGGCGCTGTGCCGAGCGCCACAAGGAGCAGGTCATTGCGCGAGTTCACTGTCCCCCCCATGGCGGTCGCGCCCCAGGTAGGCGGGCTGGCCAATGCCGTCTTCGACTATGCGGAGGAGGATCCGCACCGCATCGCGCTGGGCCGGAAGGACGCGGACGGACGCTGGCGTGATGTCACCGCGGCGACGTTCCGCGACGAGGTTCTCGCGCTCGCCAAGGGGCTGATCGCCCACGGTGTCCGGTTCGGCGACCGGGTTGCCCTGATGGCCCGTACCCGTTACGAGTGGACACTCTTCGACTTCGCGTTGTGGGCGGTCGGCGCCCAGTCCGTGCCGGTCTATCCGACGTCCTCCGCCGAGCAGGTCTTCTGGATGCTGCACGACGCCGAGGTGTCCGCGATCATGGTCGAGCACGAGGACCATGCGATGACGATCGCCTCGGTGATCGACCGGCTGCCCCAGCTGAAGCGGCTCTGGCAGCTGGACTCGGACGCGGTGACCGAGCTGGTCGAGGCGGGGGTGCGTGTCGAGGACGACGTGGTGCACCGGCACCGGCGGGCGGTGATGCCCGATTCGGTGGCGACCATCATCTACACGTCCGGCACCACGGGCCGCCCCAAGGGCTGCCTGATCACGCACGCCAACTTCATGTTCGAGACGGACACGATGGCGTTGCGCTGGGAGTCGGTCTTCCACTCCAAGCCGGGCGACGAGGCCGCCACGCTCCTCTTCCTCCCGCTGGCGCACGTCTTCGGCCGGATGGTCGAGATCGCGGCGGTCCGCGGCCGGGTGAAGCTGGGCCATCAGCCGGAGCTGTCGGCGAAGGCGCTCATGCCGGACCTGGTGTCGTTCCGGCCGACATTCATCCTGGCGGTCCCGTACATCTTCGAGAAGGTCTTCAACGGCGCCCGGCGCAAGGCCGAGGCGGAGGGCAGGATCGGGCCCTTCGACAAGGCCGTCGAGGTCGCGGTGAAGTACGCGGAGGCGATGGAGCACCGGGCGTTCGGGACCGGCCCCGGCCCTTCCGCGGGGCTGCGGATGCAGCACCAGTTCTTCGACAAGGTCGTGTACAAAAAGGTCCGCGATGCGATGGGCGGCCGGGTCCGGCACGCCATGTCGGGCGGTTCGGGGATGGAGCGGCGGCTCGGTCTGTTCTTCGAGGGCGCGGGTGTCACGGTGTACGAGGGGTACGGACTGACCGAGTCCACGGCGGCGGCCACCGCCAATCCACCGGAGCGCACCCGGTACGGCACGGTCGGGCAGCCGATCCCCGGCACCACCGTGCACATCGCCGACGACGGCGAGGTCTGGGTGCACGGCGCCCAGGTCTTCGGCGGCTACCTGGGCGACCCGAACGCCACCGCCGCGGTACTGCACGACGGCTGGCTGGCCACCGGCGACCTGGGTGCGCTCGACGAGGACGGCTATCTGACGATCACCGGGCGGAAGAAGGAGATCCTGGTGACATCGGGCGGCAAGAGTGTGTCGCCGGCCGGTCTGGAGGAGCGGGTGCGGGCCCATCCGCTGGTGGCGCAGTGCATCGTGGTCGGCAACGACCGGCCGTACATCGCGGCGCTGGTGACCGTGGACCAGGAGTCCGTGGACCACTGGCTCACCCTGCAGGGGCGGCCGCCGATGAACGCGGCGGACCTGGTGCGGGACCCGGATCTGGAGATGGAGGTCAGGCGGGCGGTGGTGGCCGCCAACACGGCGGTGTCGCAGGCCGAGTCGATCCGTACCTTCCGGATCCTTGCGCATCAGTTCACCGAGGAGCACGGACTGCTTACCCCGTCGCTGAAGCTGAAGCGGAAGGCGATCGAGACGGCGTACGCGGTCGAGGTGGACGCACTGTACCGCTGAGATCGCAGGGCGTCGGGAGCCCACCCCCTGTCGCGGGGGGAGGCCGTAGGGCCGGAGCGCTGCCGGGCCCTGCTTGCGTCGGTCCCGAGCTGACGGGGGACGGAACGGCCGGTCGGCAGGGAATGCATGGCGCCTCGTGATCGTTGACCATGCGAACACCAATCGACGACGTAAAGGATCGACCGCTCGTGAGCCAGGTCCCCTCCCTCACCCTCAACAACGGCGTCGAGATGCCGCAGCTCGGTTTCGGTGTCTGGCAGGTGCCGGACGACGAGGCCTCGAAGGCGGTCGCGACGGCCATCGAGTCCGGGTACCGGAGCATCGACACCGCCGCGATCTACGGGAACGAGGAGGGCACCGGCAAGGCCGTCGCCGCCTCCGGTGTCCCCCGCGAGGAGCTCTTCGTCACCACCAAGCTGTGGAACGCCGACCAGGGCTACGAGTCGACGATGCGCGCATTCGACGCCTCACTGGACAAGCTGGGCCTCGACTACGTCGACCTGTACCTGATCCACTGGCCGGTGCCTGCCAAGGACGCGTACATCGACACGTACAAGGCGTTCGAGAAGATCTACGCCGACGGTCGCGCGAAGGCCATCGGTGTCTCCAACTTCCTTCCGGAGCACTTGGAGCGCCTGCTCGGCGAGACCTCCGTGGTCCCGGTGATCAACCAGATCGAGCTGCACCCACAGCTCCAGCAGGCCGAGTCACGCGCCTTCCACGCGCGGCACGGCATCGCCACCGAGGCCTGGTCCCCGCTGGGTCAGGGCAAGGGCCTCCTGGAGGTCCCGACGGTCGTCGCGATCGCCCGGAAGCACGGCCGCACACCCGCGCAGGCTGTGCTCCGCTGGCACCTCCAGACGGGCAACGTGGTGATCCCGAAGTCCGTGACACCGTCGCGGATCGCGGAGAACATCGATGTGTTCGGCTTCGAGCTGGACGCCGACGACCTGGCCGCGTTCGCCGCGCTCGACGAGGGCAAGCGCCTCGGCCCGAACCCGGGCGAGTTCAACCTGGGCGCCTGAGCCCAGCCGTTGCACGACCGCATCACGCACGACCGCCGTCCGGCTCCCCCGCCGGGCGGCGGTCTGCATGCGGGTGAACCCGAAGGAGACACCATCATGAGCGCGGACACCGCACCCGTTGTCGCACCGGGTCTGTACCGGCTGCGCAATGTGGGCAGCGGACTGCTGCTGGAGGTTGACGGCTGCGCCAAGGCCAGCGGCGCCAACGTCCAGCAGGGCGCGGACAGGCAGGACGGCGCGGGCGGGCGGCACTGGCAGCTCTCCCCCGTGCACGAGGGTGCCGCGCTGTACCACCTGACCAATGCGCACAGCGGCAAGCGGCTGGACGTCGCCAACGCCTCCACGGAGAACGGCGCCAACGTCCAGCAGTGGAAGGCCAACAACTACGGCGCGCAGGAGTGGCTGATCGAACAGCACCTGGATGCGCCGGGCACCGTGACGCTGGTCAGCTTCATCAGCGGACTCGTCCTGGAAGTGGCCGACGGCTCCACGGCGGACGGCGCCAATGTGCGGCAGTGGGAGGACACCGACTCCCCCGGCCAGTGGTGGCAGTTGGAGCCGGTGCCGGACACGCCCTAGGTGCGTCGGGCCAGGTGGACCGTGCGCGCTGTCAGTAGGAAGACGTCGGGGCGGTGGTGCAGTCCGGCCGGGTCCTCGGGGTCGAGCAGCCGGTCGAGTGTGGCGAGGTCGTCGGTGGCGAGTTCCCCGGCGAACATCTCGCGGCGGCGGGCGAATTCGGCGATGACATGGTCGCGCGCCTGGCCGGAGAGGGGTGCGGGCAGGTCGAGCAGGAAACTGCGAGTGCCCTGCGGGGCCAGCCCCACCGCGGTGAACAGGGCGCTCCAGTCCTCGATCTCCCGCGTGGCGTCCGGGAGTGCCGCCCGCATCGCCTCGAACCACTCCGCGGTGATCGCGTCGAGCCTGGCCTCCAGGCCGGGCCGGCCGATGCCGATGTCGCGCGGAAGCTGACGGGGCGGCAGCCCGCCCTCGACGAGGGCGACGGTCCCGCCGGGGCGCAGCAGTTCGGCGAAGCCGGCGAGGACGGCGCGCTGGTCTCCCATGTGATGCAGGGCGTTGCCCGCCCAGATCAGGTCCGCCTCTCCCAACTTGGCCAGCTCGTCAGGGATTTCGGCGCGCAGGGTACGGACGCGATCGCCGAGTCCGAGGCGCCCGGCGCGGGCCCGGGTGCGCTCCAGGAGCGCCGGAGTGCTGTCCACGGCGACGACTTCGGCCTCGAGGAACTCCTCGGCGAGCAGGCAGGAGATCACGCCGGGTCCGCTGCCGATGTCGAGGACCCTGCGTACCTGCGGGGCGGTGGGCAGTCCGGCGATCCAGTGGGCCGCCGCCGCGTACTGGGGGCTGCTGAGCTCGCCGTTCCGCTCCAGCTGTGGACCCATGACGTCCCAGTCGAGGTCGGTGGTGTCGTGGTGGTGGCTGTGCCCGGTACGGTCGGGCCGGCCGTGGGTGCTGCCGTGATGAGGGCCGTGATCGGCGTGCTTCGTCATGCGGACAAGCCTCGCCGGGCCTCAGGCAGGTGGCGAACTTTGTTGCCGGTTCGGCAAGCCGTGGCCTCTCCGGTACTCCTGGGGGCTGACGCCGCGGCCGCGTTTGAAGGCGGTGCTGAAGGCGAACGACCCGCTGTAGCCGACCTTCCGGGCCACCGCTTCCACGGTGGCGTCCGTCTCCCGCAGCAGATCCGCGGCGACGGCCAGGCGCCAGCCGGTCAGGTACGCCATCGGCGGCTCCCCCACCAGTTCGGTGAAGCGGCGGGCGAGTCCGGCCCGCGAGACTCCGGTCCGGGCGGCCAGTGCGGCGACTGTCCAGGGGTGCGCCGGTTCGTTCTGCAGCAGCCGTAGCGCCTGTCCGACGACCGGGTCGCCCATCGCCCGGTACCAGGCGGGTCCCTCGGCCCCGGGCCGGGAGAACCAGCTGCGCAGTACGGCGATGAGCAGCAGATCGAGCAGCCGGTCGAGGACCACGCTCTGGCCGGGCTCGTCCCGGGATATCTCGACATCGAGCAGCGTCAGCAGGGGGCCGCTTCGGGGGTCGGAGGGCAGGAGGAGCAGCGGGGGCAGGGCGTCGAGGAGCCGCCTGCTGATCTCGCCCTCCAGCAGGTAGGTGCCGATGAGCATGTTCGCCGCACCGTCGGGGGCGTTGCCCCAGGTGCGTACCCCCAGTTGCATGGACTCCGAGAGCGGTTCGCCACGCAGGGTGCCGCAGGCGCCGCCGGGGCCGATCCGGGCGTGCGGCACGGTGCCGGGGGTGTCGGCGACGGTGTACGGCTCCGGGCCGCGGGCGATGGCGATGTCACCGGGCCGCAGCAGCACCGGGTCCGTCGCGCCTGTGGGGACGATCCAGGCATCGCCGTGGGTCATGGACATCAGACAGAGCGGCGCCCGGTCCTCGATCCGTACGGACCAGGGCGGTTCCATCACCATGCGCAGCAGGAAGGCGCCCCTGGCCCGTGGTCCGTCGAGCAGTCCGGCGAGTGCGTCCATGGTCAGCAGCGTAGACGTACGCGTAGGGGTCTGAGCGGTTCGCGCATGGTCCCCATGGAGCCTTCCCGCGACGCTTGAGTCATGACACGGAACACGGAGAACGTGAAGCGCGAGACAGTGTTGGTGACGAGCGGTACGGGAAAGACGGGCCGCCGGGTGGTGGAGCGGCTCGCCGCCCGCGGAGTGCCGGTACGGGCCGGCTCGCGCGGTGGCGAGGTCCGCTTCGACTGGGCGGACGAGTCGAGCTGGGCGCCTGCCCTGCGGGGCGTGGATGCCGCGTACGTCGCGTACTACCCCGATCTGGCGGCGCCCGGTGCCCCGGAGGCGATGGCGGCCTTCGGGCGGATCGCGGCGGAGAACGGGGTGCACCGGCTGGTGCTGCTCTCCGGGCGGGGCGAACCACAGGCGGTGGTGGCGGAGGAGAAGCTGCGGGGGGCGGCGGCCGGGGCAACGCTCACCGTCGTGCGGTCGGCGTTCTTCGCGCAGAACTTCAGCGAGGGCGCGCTGCTGGACGGGGTGTTCGGCGGTGAGGTGGTGTTCCCGGCGGGCGGGACCGCTGAGCCGTTCGTCGATGCCGACGATCTGGCGGATGTGGTGGTCGCCGCGCTCACCGAGGAGGGTCACGGGGGCCTGGTGCACGAACTGACCGGACCTCGGCTGCTGACTTTCGCCGAAGTGGCCTCGGAGCTCACGCGGGCCGTGGGGCGCGAGGTGCGATACGTGTCGGTGACGGAGCCTCAGTATGCATCGGCACTCAAGGAGTTCGGCATGCCGGGCCCCGAAGCTGGCTTCCTGGCCGAGCTGTTCACGACGCTGCTGGACGGTCACAACGCGAGCACGACGGACGGGGTGGAGCGTGTGCTGGGACGGGCTCCGAAGGACTTCGGCACGTTCGCGCGGGAGGCCGCGGAGGACGGGGCCTGGACGGTGGCGTAAGGAGGTCATCTGCCGGACCCCCGGCCGACGCGGGCGACCCGATGCGGCCTGCGCGCCCTGATGACGCGCGGGATACGGGCGGCCAAACCCCTGTCGGGCAGGTTCAGGCAGCCCGCCCGCAGGGGGTTGCCTGAACCTGCGGTCTGCCGCCCGCGCGGGCGGGGGCGGCGCCGCGAACTCGGGGTCCTGCGATGCGGCCCCGGACGGCCCCCGCCTCCGCGGGACTTCAGCCCCTGCGCCGGAACGCCAGCAGCCGGTACTCCGGCTCGGGGCGCGGCCGATCCGGTTCGGGCAGCGCCAGGAGCGCCGCCGCCAGCTCGTCCGCCGCCGCCCCCGGCAGCTCCAGACGCGAGACGAAGTAGCCGGCGCGCACAGCACGCGCGGCACTGCGCGGCGTCCGTCCCTGCCCGTGTCCGAGGAATCGGTTCTCCCCCACCACATCGAGCCCGGCCTCCGCCCCGTACGCGACGACCAGTTCCTCGGGGTCGGCCGGGCTGGGACGCAAGTACGGGGCGAACAGCTCGTCGATGTCGCTGCCCACGTCGTGCGCCGCGTCCTTGTCGACCGTGGTGACGAACACACCTCCGGAACGCAGCACCCGTGCCGCCTCGGACACCACCGCCCGCACGTCACCCGCCCCCCGCAGCAGATGCAGCAGCCAGACGGTGCCCACGGCGTCGACCGCGGCGGCGGGCAGCGGCAGCCGCCGTGCGTCGGCCAGTGCCACGGCGCCGATCCGCTGCCGTGCGCGCCGCGCCATGCCGTGCGAGGCATCGGTGCCCAGCACCCGCAGTGCGGGCCGGGCCAGCACCATCCGCTCGGTGACCAGTCCCGTACCGCAGCCGATGTCCAGGAGCGTACGGGCGGACTCCGGGACCAACCCGAGCAGCGCGCGGGCCGCCGCCTCGGCCCGGGGCACACCGCCGCGCGTCGCGTCGTATGAAGCCGCCTCATCGTTGTAATCCAGCATGAGGGCGACTGTAGGGCAACCGCCCCCTATCGCTGAACCGATCAGAACAGGGGGTATTGCCGGCGGTCCGGCGCGGCGCCCCGACGAGCGCCGCGCCCCCACTCCGTCACGCCGCGCCGTGCCCCGCGGCGATCGCCTCCACGCGCTCGGCAAGTTCCAGGTCGTTCTCAGTGACCACCCCGCCCGCGTCGTGCGTGTTCACCGACAGGGAGACGATGTTGTAGCCGAGCGTCAGATCGGAGTGGTGGTTCAGCTCCTCCTGGATCTGCGCGACATGGATGGTGAGTCCGGCGGCGGCGAAGTGCGAGCGGAACCGGTAACTGCGGGTGATCCGGTCTCCCTCCAGCGCCCAGCCGGGCAGCTCGCGCAGCCGGTCCTCGATCTCTTTCTGCGACAACGGTTCGGCGGGCATGATGCGGCTCCCTCACAAGGTCGGTGTCGATGGGCGGTGCCGGTGACGTTACGGTCTCCGTATGACAACTGTCGCGCTTGACACGGGGGTAGGGCCACTGCTGCGCAGCTGGCGGGAGCAGCGCCGATTGAGCCAGCTGGAGCTGGCGCTGCGCGCGGACTCCTCGGCCCGCCACATCTCCTTCATCGAGACGGGCCGTTCCCGTCCCAGCGAGGAGATGATCCTCCGGCTGGCCGAGCATCTCGATGTGCCGGTCAGGGAACGCAATGCCCTGCTGGTGGTGGCCGGTTATGCGCCCCGTTACGCGGAGACCGCGCTCGACGATCCCGCGATGGGCGCGCTGCGCGAGGGCATGGAGCAGCTGTTGCGGGGGTACGACCCGTATCCGGCGCTCGTCGTCGACGGGACATATAACGTGGTGGCCGCCAATCGGGGTATCGCCATAATGCTGGAGGGGGTGGCCGAGCATCTGCTCGCACCCCCGCTCAACGCCATGCGACTCACCCTCCACCCGGAGGGCCTGGCTCCGCGGATCCGCAATCTTCGGGAATGGCGGGCCGACCTGCTGGCGCAGATGGAACGTCAGATCGCGCTGGCCCGTTCGGCGGAGCTCCGTGAGCTGTACGAGGAGGTCGCCGCCTATCCCCTGCCGAAGAGCGCCGACGGGCAGGACGAGCCGGCGGGACCGCCGTCGGCACTGTCGTTCGCGCTGCCGATGGTGATTGAGCACGACGGGCGGGTGCTCTCGTTCGTCTCCTCCATCGCGACGTTCAATACGCCGATGGATGTGACGGTGGCCGAATTGGCGATCGAGACGTTTCTGCCCGCCGACCAGGAGACCGCCGCGTATCTGAGGTCGCTCCCGTCCTGACGGTCCGCGTCCGGCGCGTCACCCCTTGGCGAGGGGACAACGTGTACTGCCCCCGCCCTGGTGGGCGGGGGCGGCACACCGCGGGAGCGCGAAGCGGTTACACGCGCGCCCCGTTGTCGAGCGGGTCCCGGCGTTTCGTCCGCGCGCCGGACGTGCGTCCGGGGGCCCGCTTGCGGGCGGGCGGCGGGGCCTTGCTGCTCTTCTCCAGGGTGAGTGCGACCGGTACGGCGGTCAGGACCGAGGAGTACGTGCCGACGCAGATGCCGATGAGCAGGGCGAGCGCGAAGTCCGCGAGGGAGTCGCCGCCCAGCACGGCGAGAGCGGCCAGGATGAAGAGGGCGCCCATGCCGGTGTTGACGGTTCTGGGAACGGTCTGCACGACGGCGCGGTTGGCGATGGTCGCCACGGGTACGCGGCGCGCCTTCGCCCACAGTTCGCGGACCCGGTCGAAGACGACCACCGAGTCGTTGACGGAGTAGCCGATGACGGTGAGGAGTGCGGCCAGGAAGATGCCGTCGACGGTGCGGCCGAGCCAGGCGAACGCGCCGATCAGAATGATGACGTCATGGACGAGCGCGGCGACCGATGCCAGGGCGAACGTCCAGCGGAACCGGACCGCCAGATACGCGAGTTGCACGAGGACGGCGATGGCGAGCGCGATCAGCGCGTTGCGCCGCAGTTCGTCGCCGAGGCTGGGTCCGATGAGTTCGTCGCGGACCTTGGTGGTGTGGCCGCCCTCCTCGGCAAGGACGGCACGCAGGGTGTGCTCCTCGTCGTTGCTGAGATCCCCGGTACGTACGGAGAGGTCGCCCGCGCCCGCCGTGGTGACCTCGGCGTCGCCGAACCCCGCGTCGGCCAGCGCCGTGCGGGCGGTCTCCACGTCGACGGGCCGGCTGGTGGAGTACTCGACGAGCCGGCCTCCAGTGAACTCCACGCCCAGATTGACACCCCGTACGACGATACCGAGGACCGCGACGGCGATCAGCGCCGTGGAGACCAGCAGCCAGCGGCGGGGTGACCGGAACAGCTGCGGATCACGGCGGGCCAGCCAGGTCCGTACACGGCCGGGGCGGGCGATGCCGTTGACGCCCCGGTAGTCGTTGACGAACCGCGAGCCGGACGCGATCTCGGTGAGGGCACGAGCGATGACGAGCGCCGAGAACATCGACGCGAGAACACCGATGGCGAGCGTGACTCCGAAGCCCTTGACCGGTCCCGAGCCGAGGAAGAAGAGCAGACCGGCCGCGATCAGGGTGGTGACGTTGGAGTCGGCGACCGCGCTCCAGGCGTTACGGAATCCGGCGGTCATCGCGGAGCGCAGGGAGCGGCCGGGACGTTCCGCGTACTCCTCCCTGGCGCGTTCGAAGACCAGCACGTTCGCGTCGACCGCCATCCCGATGGCGAGGACGAATCCGGCGAGTCCGGGGAGGGTGAGGGTGACGCCGAGAGCGACCAGCGCGGCGTACGAGATGACTCCGTACGCGGCCAGGGCCACCGCGGCGAGGGCGCCGAAGAGCCGGTAGACGAACGTGATGAAGAGGGCGGTGGCGGCGGCGCCGATGAGAGCGGCTTGGGCGCTGGCGTCGATCGCAGCGGCGCCGAGCGTCGGACCGACGGTCCGCTGTTCGACGATCTCGACGGGAAGGGGCAGCGCGCCGCCCTTGATGAGCAGCGCGAGATTGCGGGCCTCGTCGGCGCCGAAGGAACCGGTGATCTGTGTGGAGCCGGACGGAAGGCCGACGTTGCAGCCGACGGACGGGGCGACCTGGGGCGAGGAGATCACCTGGTTGTCGAGGACGATCGCGACCCGCCGCCGATCGTCCTGAACGGGATGACAGGCGGCTTCGCCGGTCAGCCGGGTCCAGTCCCGGCCCGCGCCCTTGTGGAAGTCGAGAGCAACGGTCCAGCCGGCGCCCTGCTGAGCGTCGAAGGAGGCCCCGGCGTCCTTGACGCCCGCGCCGGTGAGCCGGGCCGGGCCGAGGGCGAGAGGGCGGCCCTCCTCGTCGGGCAGCGTCAGCCCGGCGGCCTTTCCCTTCTCCTGTTCCGTGCCGGGGCCCTGGACGGCGTGGAAGCTGAGCTGGGCGGTCTTGCCGATGACTTCGGCGGCCTTGCGCGGGTCCTGGACGTCGGGCAGTTCGACGATGATCCGGTCCTCTCCGGACCGGGTCAGGGTCGGTTCGGCGACGCCGAGCGAGTCGATGCGCTGGCGGAGCACCTCAAGGGTTCGGTCGGTGCTCTCCCGGTCCGCCTTCGTGGTGGCGGAGTCCTTGGCCTGGAGCACCATCCTGGTGCCGCCCTGAAGATCGAGGCCGAATCTGGGTGACATGGTCAGCGTGATGAGCACGGAGACGAGCAGCACGGCCGCAGCCAGAACCGCTCGCACCGTGGTGGCGCGAGTCATGGAAATCCTCCGAGAGGGACGCCGGCCGCAATCGCCTCGGCGAGGACACGGCGTCAGGTCTGTCGAGCAGAACGGTGACCGGGGAAACGGTCCGTCCTCGGAGGGCCGCGTACGCCGGGGAGCGCGACGCGGAGGGGATCAGCTGCGAAGGAGGGGGTGTCCGGGGCCCATTGCCGAGCCAGAAGGGGTACGAGGATGCCGGGCGTCCCCGGCAGCAGGGCGCCGCCGGGGACGGGCGGCGGGAGCTGGTGCTGGATGCGGATGTGGTCGGTGGCGACCCAGGGGCGGGGAACGGCCGGGAGCACTGTGCGTTCGTGGCCGGTCGCCGGGGCCGTGCGGATCTGCCGGGTGTCGTGCGGGTGGCCGGGGCGGGCGGTCCGGTCGGTGTGCTGGGCGGACGGCGGAACGACGGCCGTGTGCGCGGCGGCGGGCGACGGACCGGACAGGGAGCGTGGCGGGGTGACGGCTCCGGCGGCCGCGACGGCCGCGGACGCGCCGCCGACGACGGTGAGCACGGCGAGGAGGAGTAGGACCAGGGCGTGTTTCGAAAGTCCCGCCTGCCTGGCGACGCCTGGCACGCACGCTCGCTGCGTTGTCGGGCTCGCCCTACGGGCGGACGACGCTCCTTTCGAAACACGCCCTAGGGCCTGACGGGCCGCTGTCGCGCGCCCTCGGCGCACCGTGCCGTGTGCCGGGCTGTCCGGTCGCCCTCTCGGGGGTGTGTTCCCCGGGGGCGGCCCCGGGAAGGGGGTCACCTCGCCGGGCCGGGCAGGGCCGGTGCCGTGGCGGCGTGCCGGAGCGCGGAGCTGAGGATCAGCCCCGCGCCGCGGACCACCGTGGTGGCCGGGTCGTCGGCGAGCCGCACCGGAACCCCGAGGCGGACGGCGATCCGGTTGGTGATGTCGGGGCGCAGGGCACCGCCTCCGGCGAGCAACGGTCCCTTGCGCAGGGCTCCGAGGACCGCGCCGTGCCGGTCCTGCTGCCACATCTCCATGATCATGTCCAGTGCGGTGCGGACGACGGCGATGGGCGGCTCGGCGGGTCCGAGGTCGCTGAGTCCGGTCTCGGCCTCGCGGGCGTCCCGGACCATTCCGTCGACCAGGAGGGTGACCTCGGTCAGCTCGGCGCCGATGTCGACGACGAGCAGCGGGCCGCCGTCCTGCGGCCCGGCGTATGCGGCGGCGGCCCTGGCGCTGTTCAGCACGATGACGCTCGTCGGCCCGAGTGCGGCAAGGAGCTCCCGCGCCTCGGCGCGGTGTTCGGGCCCGGCGAGGACCGGGTGGCTGAGGACGATCAGGGTCTCGCTGCGGTCGGCACCCAGTGCCGTGTCGGCGATGCGGCTGAGCATCCGGCCGCAGGACTCGGGGTCGACGATGCGCCCGCGCCGGACCGGACGGCCGTGGCCGCACCCACCCTCGGGATCGCCGGTGGACTCGGCGTCGGTGACGATGCCGAGTCCGGGGACCCAGGCGCGCGTGCGGGAACTGCCGAGGTCGAGGGCGAGTCCGCGGGTGACACCGCGGTATCCCTTGCGGACGGACCGGCCGTGTCGCAGTCCGTCGTGCGGAGAATGCATCATCCCTCATCCCCCGGCCTGCCGCAGCAGCCGTTCACACACTCGTCGGCTCGCCGATAGCGAGGCATGACCGAGCCCTCACTATGCAATAAGAAGGCAAAGAAAGCCACTCTCAGGCAAAATCCAAGGGCTCGGCGCGCCCGCGTGTGAGCCCCTCACACCGCCGACGGCAGAAACTCGGCGATCAGTTCGGCGAACTCGTCCGGCGCGGCGATCCGCACGCCGAGGTCCTCCGCCTTGGTGCGCTTCGACCCGGCCTTCTCGCCGGCGACGAGCAGCGTGGTGCGCTTGGAGACGCTGGACGAGGACATCCCGCCGGCCCGCTCGATCAGCTCGTTCATCTGGTTCCGGGAGAGCTTCTCCAACGCCCCGGTCATGGCCCCGGTGACGACCACGGTCATTCCGTCCAGCGGCCGTTCGGCCGCCGTCTCGCCGTCCGCGATGGCGGCAGCCGCGTCCGTGCGCTCCTCGCCCGGCTCCGGCGGCGGCGTCGCGCCGGGCTCCACCATGGTGACTCCGGCGGCGACCAGCTTCTCGATCAGCGGGGCGAGCTCGACCAGTTCCGCGACCACCCCGGCCGCCTTCTCCTTGCCGATGCCGTCGACCTGCTGGAGCGTATCGACGTCGGCGGCGCGGATCCGGTCCATGCTGGCGAAGTAGCGGGCGATACGCCGCGACATGGAACGCCCCGTGCCTCGTACGCCCAGGGCGCAGAAGACCCGGGAGAGGGGGCGGGTACGCGCCGTCTCAATGGCGGCCAGGAGGTTGTCGGTGCTCGTCTCGCCCATCCGCTCCAGGCCGAGCAACTGCTCGCGTTCGATCGTGAAGAGATCGGCGAAGTCGGTGACCAGCCCGGCATCGACGAGCTGGACGACACGGGTCGCGCCGAGGCCCTCGATGTCGAGCTGGTCGCGGCCCGCCGCATACGAGATGGAGGCGACGAGGCGGCAGTCGCGGCCCCGGACACAGCGCCAGCGCTGCTCGCTCGTGTCGATCTCGGAACCGCACTGCGGACATGTCTCGGGGAAGACGATGGGCTGCTCGTCGCCGGTCCGCAGATGGGCGACCGGCGCCTCGATGCGGGGGATGATGTCGCCGGCCTTGTAGACCATCACCCGGTCGCCCAGGCGCAGATCGCGGCGGGTGATGTCGGCGGGGTTGTGCAGCGTGGCGTAACTCACCGTCGATCCGTCGATCTCGACGGGTTCCAGTACCGCGCGCGGGGCGATGATGCCGGTCCTGCCGACGTTCCACTCGACGCCGAGGAGCCGGGTGACCTTCTCGACGGCCGGGAGCTTGTACGCGATGGCCCAGCGCGGCGCCCGGGTGCCAGAACCGGCCTCGCGCTGGTCGGCCGCGAGATCGGCCTTGATCACGATGCCGTCGATGCCGAACGGCAACGAGGCACGCAGCGCGGCGATTTCCTCGACCCGGGCCTGCACCTCCTCGACCGTGGTGACGGTGCGCGGCGCCACGTCCGTGTCGGCCGCGGTGTGCACGCCGAGCCCGGCGACGTACCTGAGGACTTCGCTGTGCGGGAGTCCGGCCAGCGTGTCGGTGAGCTCGCCGGACTCGGGCAGCGGCAGGGCGCCGTACGCGAAGAACGTCATCTCGACCGTGTAGGGGCGGTCCTTGGCGCGGAGGGTACCCGCCGCGCCGTTCCTCGGGTTGGCGAAGGGGGCGCCGCCGTGCTCGGTGCGGGCCGTGTTGGCCTGTTCGAACTGCTCGTTCGTCATCAGGATCTCGCCGCGGACCTCTATCGTCACCGGCTCGCCGAGCTGCTCCGGGAGCCCGACGACGGTGCCGACCGCATGCGACACGTCCTCGCCCGCTGTGCCGTCGCCCCGGGTGATCAGGCGCTCCAGGCGACCCGACCGGTAGCGGGCGGCGACCGCCAGCCCGTCGAGCTTGGGCTCCACGCTCCACGCGGCGACCGGTCTGCCGATCCGGCGCTCCAGGGACGCCGTCCAGGTGGCGAACTGCTCGGCGGAGAACACGTTGTCCAGGGAGAGCATCGGCACCGTGTGCGGTACGTCCCCGCCAGCGGCGCCGCCGGCCACCTTGCCGGTCGGCGAGGCGGCCAGCACGTCCTGCGGGTGCTCCTCCTCATATGCGGCGATCCCGCGCACCAGCCGGTCGTACGCGTCGTCGTCGAGCGTGCTCTCGCCCGCGGCGTAGTACGCGGCGGCGGCCGCCGACGCTTCTTCTACCGCGGCGGCGTAGGAGGCGGCATCGGCGAGCACAACAGCTGAGTTCGTCATGGGCACCATCCTGCCGTCCACCACTGACAATGCCCCTCAGCCGGCCTCTGCCGCTGTCCCGTCCGCCCTGCCGGAACCATCGGCGTCGTCCGAAGTCAGCGGTACCTGCGGTCCGGAACACTCCCTCAGCCAGCGGCGCAGCACCTCGTGCACCTGCTCGGCCCCCACCAGCTCCGCACCGTCCGCACCCGGCCCCGCCGATATGCGGGAGGTCACCGGCTCCGACATGGTGCGCGGGTGGAGCAGGAACGGCCGGGACTGCTCACCTCCCAGCCCGCCGTGGGAGCCGATCTGTTCCTCGAAGGCGTGCACACAACCCGTGGCGGGGTCGTACATCGAGTTGACCATCACATCGGCGACATGCGGGAAGGTGTCGGTGCGCCGCACCGCGTCCGCCGCGCCCGGGCCGAACGGCTCCAGCAGGCCTTCCCCGTCCGTCAGTTCCGACACCGGTGTCTGTGCGCCGCCACGCCCCAGCACCACCGATCCGTGCAGCTCGCTGCGGACCAGCAGGAAGCCGATGCCGGGGTGGTTGGCGAGGGTGCTCAGCAGCGCGGGATGGCGGCGGTCGAGCTGTTCGCGGGTCGCGCGCCCACCGATGTCGGGGAAGGAGATCAGACCGAGGTTGCCGGAGGCGAGGACGACCGGGTCGGACGGGGTCGCGGGGAGTTCCGCCTCTCCTTCCTCGACGGGCCGGTGCAGGGCGATCCGTACCGCATCCCGCGCCTCCGAGCCGCTCTTCGTACGCTGCGCCCGCCGGGGCACGGGCAGCCCGCAGCCCGCCCGCACCAGGTCCTTGAGCGTCAGCCCGTACGCCCCGGCGAAGGTCTCCCCCGGGCTCTGTCCGTGGTCGGAGAGCAACACGATCCGGTAGCGGCGAGGGGTGTGTTCGGCGACCTTGACGATCAGGGCGAGGGAACGGTCCAGGCGCGCAAGGACCTTGTCCGCGTCGCGGCTGTGGGGCCCGGAGTGGTGCGCCACTTCGTCGTACGCGACGAGGTCGGCGTAGACGGCGGTGCGTCCGGCGAACATGTCCCCGATGAGCGCCGCGACCACCACGTCACGCTCGACGACGGTCGCGAAGGCACGGATGAGGGGGTAGAGCCCGCCGCGCTTGATCCGGGGTGCGTCCTTCCGGATCCGCGCCCGGGTCGACTGGCCGATCTCCCGGCCGACCTCGGCAACGAACGACAGGGCGGTACGGACGGCGTTGGCCGGGTCGGAGAAATACGCGAAGTAACCGGCCCGGGAGCGGCGCCCCTTGCCACGCCGGGCAGCCATCGACAGGACGAGGGCGAGCTGGTCGGCGCCGCCGCTGAAGAGGTTTCCGCGGCTGGCGCCGTCGAGGGTGAGCAGCCCGCCGTCACGGGTGCGCACGATGGCGCGACGCTGCAGTTCGAGGGCGCTCGCGGGTCTGCTGGAGACCATGACGTCGCCGGTCTCCTTCTCGTACCAGCGGAAGGCTGGGATGTCGAAGTTGCTGCCGTGCAGGATGCCCAGCTGGCTGGCGCCGGTCTGGCTGGACCAGTCGGTGCGCCACGGGGTGAGCCGGTGGCCCGACCCATCGGCGAGCCAGTCGGCGACGGTGGGCATCAGACCGCCCGCGGCTGACCGCGCGAGGACGTCGTGGCCGACGCCGTCGAGCTGGATGAAGACCGTGCCCGGCGGTCCGCTGCGGCCGCCGTCCCCGCCGCTGCGACGGCGGCGCCGGTCGGCGAGGCGGGAGAGCCTGCGGCGGTAGGCGTTGTCGTCGCGGACGGCGAGTGCGGTGGAGGTCGCGGAGGCGACGGCGGACATCACGGCGGCGACGACGACCGCGGTCTCCGGGTTGACTGCGCCGCGCCCGTCCGGGATGAGCCGCAGGGCGACGAGCAGCAGCGAACCGTTGAGGAAGAAGACCAGCATCCCGAGGACGAAGGCGGGCACGATGAGCAGCGCCCGCACGAGGACCGGCCAGACCAGCGCGGAGAGCAGACCGAACGCACCGGCGCCCCAGGCAGCGGTGAACGCGATCTTGGTGAAGCTGTCGCCGTTGTCCGACTGGAGCTGGAAGTCGGGCAGAATCCCGGCGAGTATCAGCATGGTGAGGGTCGAGACGCCCCACACCATGATCACTCGCATCAGGGCGCTGCCGGCCGTACGCCATCGCCCGTCAACCACGCCGTCCCACCTCACACGTCCGGGCCCTGCCCTTCCGGACCCCACCCTCAGCTTTTCACAGCAGGTTCGCACGGCACGGAGCCCGGGGCGGGCGACGGTCAGCAGCCGTCGTATCCGGCGGTCGGCATGGAGAGCCTGCGGTGCACGCTCGCCTTCGTACGGGAGCTGTACGACGGCTCGTCGAAACCGGCGAACTCCAGGCGTACGCCTCGCCGCTCGCACTCCGCGACGAACTCCGGCACCGAGGTGAGTGCCCGGGCGAGCACCCGGTCGTTGGGCGCCACGAAGAGTTCGACATCGCCGTCGTCGACATCCGCCCACAGAGCGTGGTGGTCGGGGCGCAGTCCGTAGAACCGCAACTGCCGCGTGACGACATAGCCCTTGTCTGCGGCCCAGCGGGCGCACATGGCGTGCTGGCTGCGTGTGTCCACGAGGAACGGGTCGCTGTCGAGCTCCTCCAGCGGCGTGAGGCTGGCGATGGCCGCCACCCGTACGTCCTCCATGGGCGTCCCCCCGTGCTAGGCGTACGGGGGACCCTACCCCTCCGGCTCCCGTACAAAAAGGCGTATGTCAGGGCGGGAGGGGTGCGTGCCGGACACACATGTGCCCCCGGCGCCGGGCGGGACCCGGGGCGGGGGCGCATGGAGGGGGTGTCAGAGCGAGGTCATGACGTGCTTGATGCGCGTGTAGTCCTCGAAGCCGTACGCGGAGAGGTCCTTGCCGTAGCCCGACTGCTTGTAGCCGCCGTGCGGCATCTCGGCGACGAGCGCCATGTGCGTGTTGATCCAGACGCAGCCGAAGTCGAGGTTCTTGGACATCCGCATCGCCCGTGCGTGGTCCTTGGTCCATACGGAGGAGGCGAGGGCGTAGTCGACGCCGTTCGCGTACTCCACGGCCTGGGCCTCGTCCGTGAACGACTGGACGGTCATGACGGGTCCGAAGACCTCGTTCTGGACGATCTCGTCGTCCTGCCGCAGACCGGAGACGACGGTCGGGGCGTAGAAGTAGCCCTTGTCGCCGACCCGGTGGCCGCCCGCCTCGACCCTGGCGTGGGCGGGGAGGCGGTCGATGAAGCCGCTGACCTGGGCGAGCTGACCCGCGTTGTTGAGC
Organism: Streptomyces sp. NPDC048411; assembly: GCF_040704695.1. Classification (NCBI taxonomy): domain Bacteria; kingdom Bacillati; phylum Actinomycetota; class Actinomycetes; order Kitasatosporales; family Streptomycetaceae; genus Streptomyces; species Streptomyces sp. NPDC048411. The sequence continues at coordinate 12,460 of NZ_JBEZKL010000038.1, read as the reverse complement.
GGGCCGTAGAGCACGTCCTCGTCGTCCGGCTGCCCGGTCCTGGTGTCGGCAGCGGCCTTGGCGAGGGCGGCGACGAACGCGTCGTGGACGGACTCGTGGACCAGGACGCGGGTCGCGGCAGTGCAGTCCTGGCCGGCGTTGAAGAAGCCGCCGACGATCAGGTCCTCGACCGCCTTCTCCAGGTCGGCGTCCTCGAAGACGACGGCCGGGGCCTTGCCGCCGAGCTCCAGGTGGACGCGCTTGACGTCCTTGGCGGCCCTCTGCGCGACCTGGATGCCGGCCCGGACCGAACCGGTGATGGACGCCATCGCCGGGGTGGGGTGCTCGACCATCATCCTGCCGGTCTCACGGTCGCCGCAGATGACGTTGAAGATGCCGCGGGGCAGCTCCAGCTCCTCCAGTACGCCGCCGATGATCTCGGCGATGAGCACGGTGGAGGCCGGGGTGGTGTCCGAGGGCTTGAGGACCACGGCGTTGCCTGCGGCGAGCGCGGGCGCGAACTTCCAGACCGCCATGAGGAGGGGGTAGTTCCACGGTGCGACCTGGGCGCAGACGCCGACCGGCTCGCGGCGGATGATCGAGGTCATCCCCTCCATGTACTCACCGGCCGATCGGCCTTCGAGCATCCGCGCCGCACCCGCGAAGAAGCGGACCTGGTCGATGGCGGGAGCCAGTTCCTCGCTGCGGGTCAGGTGGAGCGGCTTGCCGGTGTCCCGGCTCTCCGCGGCGACCAGTTCGTCTGTGCGCGCCTCCATCGCGTCGGCGATCTTCAGCAGGGCCAGCTGGCGCACGGACGGGGTGGTGTCGCGCCAGACGGGGAACGCGGCGGCGGCGGCCGCCATCGCCGCGTCGACGTCCGCGGCCCCGGAGAGCGGTGAGGTGGCGTAGACCTCACCGGTGCTGGGGTCCACGACATCGAGCGTGCGGCCGTCCGAGGCGTCCGCGAAGGCGCCGTCGATGTAGTTGCGGAACGTGATGCTCATGGAACCGGTCTTTCTCAGTGGTCGGGCGGCGGTACGGGTGGTGCTCGTGGTCACCCGGTGGTGCGGGCGAACGTCCGGCGTGACGGTGCCGTCAGCCGGTGGTGCGGGCGGACAGGTGCTCGTGGACGGCTGGCCAGCTGCCGTCCTCGGCGCAGCTGCACATGCCCCCGCTGCACGACGCGTTCTTCCGGGCAGCCGAGGAGCGGGGCTTCCCGGTCCTCGAGGTCCCGCTCGCCGTCCCCTTCATCGCGGTGGCCCAGGAGGTCGCCGCATCCGTCCAGGAGGATGCCCGGCACCGACTCGGCGCCCAGCTGCAGGTCTTCGGTTCGCTGCGCTGGCTGGTCGCCGAGGATCTCGACACGCCCACGCTGCTGCGCCGCCTCGAACGCCTCTCGGGGTACGAGGTGTACCTCTGTACGCCGCAGGGGCGCCCCCTCCTGCCGGGCGTACCGGTGCCCGATCCGGGCGTCCTGCCCGACTCGGTCGACGCCCCGCCGACCGTCCCCGGCGGATTCGTGCTGCCCGTGCCGGCGCCCGGCGGCCCGGCCGGGTTCCTGGTCGCGTACGAGCGGGAAGGTGCCCAGCCCGCCGGACTCGCCGTCGTCCAGCACATCGCCACCGTGGCGGCGCTGCGGGTGGCGATGGTGCGCAACGAGCGCGAGACGCTGCGCCGCGAGGGCGCGGAGACCCTCGCCGAGCTGCTGCAGGAGGTCCTTGACCCGGAAGCGGCACGGCGCAGGCTCGCCCGGCATGCGATCGAGGACGACACCGTGCTCCTCGTGGTCCGGCAGACCACGGACGAGGCGCTGCTGCGCTGCCTCCAGGACCAACCGCATCTGCTGCTCACCCGGGGCGAGGACCGCTATGTCCTCGGGGCACCGAAGCTGGCCGTGGAGATCGGCGGGCTGCCGGGCGTGGCGGCCGGGATGAGCCGCCCGTTCCTGCCGGGCGCGGCGCTGCGGGTCGCGCAGCGCGAGGCGCTCTGGGCGGTCTCGAAGGCCGTCGAGTCGGGCCGCCCGGTCATCCGTTACGGGGACGATTCCATGGGCCGCTGGCTGCCCGACGACCCGGCGGTCCTGACCGCACTGGTCGAGCATGTCCTCGGTGAGGTGCTGCGCTACGACGAGGCGCACGACTCGCAGCTGCTGGTCTCCGCCCGCACCTGGATGGAGCGCGACCGCCGCACGGATGCGGCGGCGGCCGCGCTCCACATCCATCCGAACACCCTGACGTACCGGCTGCGGCGATTCGGCGCGCTGGCCGACCGCGATCTGGCGTCGACGGGAGCGCTGGCGGAGGTCTGGCTGGCGATCCAGGCAGCGGGGGCGCTGGGGCTGACGGACTGAGCGCGCCTCTCCGGTCCAGCGGCCGGACGCATCCGTCCCCACCCGCTCCGGCACTACGCTCAAGGGACCGGAACAGCGAGCCACGACGGACGGGAGACAGACGGTGCCGGTGGAAGTCACCTGGTGGGGTCATGCCACCTGCACCATCGCGGACTCCGGAGTCCGCGTCCTGACCGACCCCCTCTTCGTACGCCGCTTCGCGCATCTGCGCCGTCGCCGGGGTGCGCTGCCGGGCCCCGAGGCCGCCGTCGCGGACGTCGTTCTCGTCTCCCATCTGCACTCCGACCACCTGCATCTGCCGTCACTGGCCCGTCTCGCCCCCGGCACCCGGCTGATCGTGCCGGTGGGCGCCGTCCGTTCCGTACCGGGGCTGCGGATGCTGCGCAGCGTGCGCGGGCTGCGGATCACCGAGGTGGCGGCGGGGGACGAGGTGCGCGTGGGTGAGCTTCTGGTACGGGCCGTCCCCGCGCGGCACGACGGCCGGCGGCTCCCGGTGGGCCCGCACCGCTCCCCCGCCCTGGGCTATGTCGTCGAGGGCGAGGCCCGCACCTACTTCGCCGGGGACACCGGGCTGTTCGACGGAATGGCGGAGGCGGTCGGCCCGGTGGATGTGGCGCTGCTGCCGGTCGGCGGCTGGGGCCCGTATCTGGGCCGCACCCACCTGGACGCGGGCCGGGCCGCGCAGGCGCTGGCCCGGCTGGCGCCGCGCTCGGCCGTGCCGGTGCACTACGGCACGTACTGGCCGATCGGAATGGACGGGGTCCGGCCACACGAGTTCCACTCACCGGGTGACGAGTTCGTCCGGAAGGCGGCGCTGCTGGCGCCGGACGTGGCGGTGCACCGGCTGACTCACGGCGAGCATGTGCGGCCGGAGGCCGCCAGGTGATCCCGGAGGTCGTGGGGCAACTGCCCCCTGAGTCGACGCAGCAGGCTGTCGGCTATCCGTCCCTGTTCCTGCTGGTGGCGCTGGGTGCACTGGTGCCGGTGGTGCCGACGGGGGCGCTGGTGAGTTCGGCGGCCGTGGTGGCGTTCCACCAGGCGGACCCGTTCGCGCTGCTGGTGGTGTTCGGGGTGGCGTCGGCGGCGGCGTTCCTCGGGGACATCTGTCTGTACTGGCTGGGGCAGCGCGGGGTGCGGTCGAAGAACGGCTCGAAGTGGCTGCGGGCGATCAGGGACCGGGCGGCGCCGGAGCAGCTTGCGCAGGCTCAGCAGAAGCTGGACGAGCACGGCGCGGTGGTGCTGGTGCTGTCGCGGCTGGTGCCGGCCGGGCGGATTCCGGTGATGCTGGCGTGTCTGCTGGGGCGCATGCCGCTGCGGAGGTTCGCGCGTGGGGACATACCGGCCTGTCTGGCGTGGGCGGCGACGTATCAGCTGATCGGCATTCTGGGCGGTTCGCTGTTCCCGAAGCCGTGGCAGGGCGTGGTCGCGGCGGTCGGTCTGACACTGCTGATCAGTGGTTCTCCCGCGGTGTGGCGCAGGATGCGGGCCCGGTTCAGCCACTGATGCCCCGGGGGGTGTGCGGGGTGCGGTGCCTCTGCGGGGTGCGGGGTGTCTGCCGGGCGCGGGTCCCGTCCAGCAGCCGGGAACCACCGATCGGCAGGTCCCACAGGTGTTCGCGCGGATGTCCGGCGCGCTGCCAGGCGGTACGGAGCCGGGTGAGCGGTTCGAGTACGGGCTCCGCGGAGAGCAGGAACGTAGCCCAGTGCATCGGCGCCATCGCGCGGGCGCCGAGATCCTCGTACGCCTGCACGGCCTCTTCCGGGTCGGTGTGCACGTCGCCGAGCCACCAGCGCGGTTCGTAGGCCCCGATCGGCAGCAGGGCCAGGTCGATCCCGGGGTGGCGGCGGCCGATCTCCGTGAACCAGTGCCCGTAGCCGCTGTCCCCGGCGAAGTAGACCCGCGGCCGGTCGCCGCCATCGATGGCGTGGACGACCCAGCCGCCCCACAGTGAGCGGCAGGTGTCGGTGAGGGTCCGCTTGGACCAGTGGTGGGAGGGCACGAAGTCGAAGCGGACGCCGCGCAGCACCGCCGACTCCCACCAGTCGAGCTCGGTGACGCAGGAGAAGCCGCGGCGACGGCACCACTGGCCGAGCCCGGCGGGGACGAACAGCGGAGTGTCGCGCGGCAGCCTGCGCAGGGTGGGGGCGTCGAGATGGTCGTAGTGGTTGTGGCTGATGACGACCGCGTCGACGGGCGGCAGGTCCTCCCAGCGGACACCGACGGGCGTGATCCTGGCGGGTGTGCCGAGGATACGGCGGGACCAGACGGGGTCGGTGAGGATGGTCAGCCCGCCGGTGCGGATGATCCAGCTGGCATGCCCGGCCCAGGTGACGGAGGTCGTGCCCGCGTCGGTGGCGGGCAGCGGTTCGGGGGCGTACGGCAGCCGGTGGATGCCGCGCAGCCCCTCCGTATTGGGCCGCATGGCGCGCTCACGGGCCAGTCTGGGCATGCCCCTGACACCCGGGAGCGGCGCGGTGAGCCGGTCGGCGAAGCCGGCGGGCCAGACCCGCACCTCACCGAGGGGGCGCGGCGAGACGATCTCGCCGAGGGGGGCCGAAGGCGCGGCCCCGGCATCGGAGCGCTCGGTCTGTTCCGTCATCGAAGGACTCCCGTCCCGGAAGGCGTCGTCGGTACGTCAGCGCTCACGTATGCCCGTGCGTCGTCGGCACATCGGCGCGTACGTCATCGGAGTTCGGTTCGTCATCGGAGTTCGTCGAGGGCTGTTCCGAAAATGCTCAGCGCTCGGGCGACATGCGGCAATTTCAGGGGCTCCACCGCAGTGAGGGACTCCATCTGCTGCTCCGGGGTTGATCCGAGCAGCGGTCCGGTGCCCAGCCGCACCCGCAGCGCGCCCAGTTCGTCCCCGAAGCGGTGGCCGCCGGGGGTGGGCGCGCCGAGGCGTTCGGTGAGGTACTCCTCCAGTTCCAGGGAGTCCGTGACGCCGCGGGTGGCCAGCCGGGCCCGGAGCGGCCCCAGGTCGGCGTAGAGATGGCGGCCCGCCTGTGGGGGCCGGGCCAGCGCGCCCGCGGCGAGCACCGCCCGGTGGGCCGCGGCGGCGACCTGCGCCTGCAGCGCGGCGGCCCGGCGGACCCGGGCTGTGACGGCCTCCGGTTCGCTCAGCGCGTGGGCGGCCGCGGCGGCGACCGGGCCCGCGACGAGGGCGCCCAGGGCGGTGAGGATGTCGAGGGTACGAGCGTGCCGCACCGCCGCCCGTTCGGTGTCCGGGAATCTGGCGACCGCGACCGGCCAGGCGGACGGGGTCAACGCCCCGGCCAGATCGCAGACGACGGTGACGTCGTCGGGGCACATCTCGGCCGGGCTGAGCAGGACCGTGTCGTGGGGGCGGTGGAGAGTGTCGCGCCAGGTCTCGTCGCTGACGATGTGCATCCCCTCGGCGACGGCTGCCTCGCACGCCTCGCGGACGAGTTCCGGTGGGGCGACGGTGGCGGTCGGGTCGTCGACGACGGAGATCAGCAGCAGCCGGGGCCGGCCGCCTTCGGCACGCACCCTTCGTACGGTCTCCAGCAGTGCGTACGGGTCGGGCACGCCGCCGCACTCGGCCGGGGTCGGCACATGGTAGGCGGGCCGGCCGAGCAGCCGGGCCTGCGGGATCCAGGTGGCGGGACAGGGGCGCGGCGTGAGGACGTCACCTCCGTGCGCGGCGATCAGGGCGAGCAGCAGCGGCGAGGCGCCGGGGGCGGCGGCGACGCACTCCGGTCCGCCGCGCAGCCCCCGCCGGGTCCAGTAGGCGGCGGCCGCCTCGCGCAGGGGTTCGCTGCCACCGGTCGGTTCGGGCTCGCTGCGCCCGGCTGCCGCAGCGACCACACCGGCCAGCTCGGGCAGCACGGGCAGCCCCGGATCGGGGGCGGGCGGCCCGTAGCGTACGGGCCCCCGATCCTCCCGAGGGGTCCACGGGGCACGCCCGGCATCCCCTCCCGGCCCGGACCGCTCGGTCCGCTCCTGCGCCATCCCGGGTCTCCTTCACTGCCGCTCCGTCACCCTGGCCGGCTCCGGCTCGCCGTGCCTTGTGCCGTCTCGTTCACAGGGCCCTTTATACGGAGGTTTGAGCGACACCGCCCGCCCGGCAGAGTCGCCGGTGCGCCGCCCCAAGGTCACGGCCGGACCGTCCGAGCGGGGGTTCGACCTCAGCGGGGAACCCGAACCGGGACCCGGTCCAATACCCTGCCGATACGCCGATGGGACCCGTTTACGGCCTCGTTGTCAGACCCGCCGCCCGAGGAGTGCGAGCAGCTGGGTCTGCGGGTCGGCGTCCTTCTCGGTCCTGACAGCCGGGGCGAACAGACCGGTCTGCGAAAGCCCCTTCGCGTACGGTTCGACCTCGCGCCGCGTGAACGCGACCAGATCTTCCGGCAGCCGCTCGTCGGCACCGATCGCCCGGGCCAGGTCCCAGGAGTGCACCACCGCGTCGCTCACCATCTGGGCGCAGTACGCGTCGGCGGCGGTGTCCCCGTACGACAGGTTCACGGTCCGCCTGAACGCGCACGGTGCCGCGAACGCCTCGCGCGCCCCTGCCGCCGCACGGTCCCAGACGGCAACGGGGTCGTCGCCCAGCACATCGCCGTCGTAGGCGTCACCGACCTCGGCGACCGTACGCCCTTCCGTGACCAGCGGCGGGACCCACAGCTGCTCGGACGTGAGATGGGCGACCAGATCTCGGACGGACCACTCGGTGCACGGCGTCGGCGCGGACCACTGGTCGTCGCGCACGGTGTGCACCCGGTCCGTGAAGAGCTGGAGCGCCTCGGAGTGGCGGTCGAGCAGGTCGCGGTCGGAAGAGGAGTGAGGTGACATGTGACCACTGTCTCCGTCCGGAGAGCCGCGCGCGAGCGCGCCTGATGCTTCGGCCCGGCCGAAAGGGGTACGCGCACTCCCGTGTCGCCGCCGCGCACGGTGTGCCGCTCGCGATGTTCCCCGGCGGGACTCTCACCCTCCTAGGGCGTGAGCATCGGTTCATGCGGTGGTACGGCCTCGCGCAGGTACGGACCGCCGGCCCGACCCCGGGAACTCCTTACGCATACGACGGCGAAGTGTCTTACAAACAGCCGGAGTTGACGATTGACAAGCTGCCGGAGGCACTGACCGTCCACTGTCCGGCGCCTGCGTGAGTCATCGCCCGCTTTTCCAAATATCAAGACACCTATCTCACCATCCGACATTCCGGCGTACGGTTGGCGCATCGCTCAGCGCTTCGCATCACGCTCCGAGAGAGGACGCACAGCCATGCCGAAGGAGACCGCCGTCTACACCCACGGCCACCACGAATCGGTGCTGCGCTCGCACCGCTGGCGCACTGCCGCCAACTCCGCGGCCTATCTGATCGGCGAACTCCGGCCCGGCATGGCGGTGCTGGACGTCGGCTGCGGTCCCGGCACCATCACCGCGGATCTGGCGGCACTGGTCGCCCCCGGGAGGGTGACCGCCGTCGACACCACCCCCGAGATCCTGGACCAGGCCGCCGAGGTCGCCGGCGAACGCGGCCTGGACAACGTCGAGTTCACCATTGCCGATGTGCACTCCCTGGACTTCCCCGACGACTCCTTCGATGTGGTGCACGCCCACCAGGTGTTGCAGCACGTGGGCGACCCGGTGCAGGCACTGGGCGAGATGAGGCGGGTCTGCCGTCCCGGCGGCATCGTCGCGGCCCGCGACAGCGACTACGCGGCGATGACCTGGTACCCGGACATGCCCGTCATGGACGCGTGGCAGGAGCTGTACGGGCGAGTGGCCCGCGCCAACGGCGGCGAGCCGGACGCGGGCCGGCGACTGCTCTCCTGGGCCCGGCAGGCCGGCTTCACCGACATCGCCCCGTCAGCCGCCACCTGGTGTTACGCCACGCCGGAGAACCGCGCCTGGTGGAGCGGCCTGTGGGCGGACCGCACGGTCGCCTCGGTGTACGCGAAGCTGGCCGTGGACGGCGGCCACGCGACCGCCGAACAGCTGACCGACATCGCGGCGGCCTGGCGCACCTGGGGCGAGCAGGCCGACGCATGGTTCATGGTCCCGCACGGCGAGGTACTCTGCCGCGCCTGACACCGGCCAGTGACCGGCAGGTGGAATCGATCACATGGGCCCGACCTGCCAACTACCCTGTTCCGCATGGAAATTCTGGGAACCACGCTGCGTATCTGCGTCGATGACCTGGAGGCCGCGGTCGCCTTCTACGAGGACCTCACGGCCAGTTCGGCGCTGCGCTTCGAGCGCGGCGGGGTCTCGGTCGCCGCGATCAGCTGCTTTCTGCTGATGAGCGGCCCCGAGTCGGAGCTTGAGATCCTGCGCAAGGTGACAGCGACGATCGCGGTGAAGAATGTCGACTACGCCCACGAGGCCCTCGTCCGGGTCGGCGCCCGGATCGTCGCGGGCCCGGTGCCGACTCCGGTCGGCCGGAACCTGATCGCCGTCCATCCGGACGGCTCGGTCTTCGAGTACGTCGACCGGAACCTGCCCGTCTGACCGGGCAGGTTCCGGTCGCGGCGCCTCTTACTGCGACTCCGTGCCCACGTGCGTCAGCACCTCGTCCGCCAGTTCGCTCGTGGGCCGCTCGCCGTCCAGGAGCACCGTCCCGGCCCGCAGTGTGTCGACCACGGCCACGCACTGCGCGATCTGCGCCTTGCACCACCGCCGGGCGGCCTCGTCGCGTACGGGGTCGTCCGGCGCGACGACCCGGGCATCGAGCCGTTGCTCCAGGACATCGGCGGGCACCTTGAGGAAGAAGTGATGGACTCTCACTCCAGCTGCTTCCAGGGCTCCGAAGATCTCGTCCGCGTACTGCGGATCCACGACGGTCATCGGGGCCAGGACGGGCCGCCCGTACTCCTCGATCAGCCCGACGGCCATCGAGGCGACCTGCCTTCGCCACAGCGGCAGATGCTGGAAGTTGCCCTTCGGCACCTCCACGATGTCCCGCAGGACGTAACCGATCTGCTCGGGATCGTAGACGAGGGCCTCGGGCCACCGCCGGCGCAGTTCGGTCACCAGTGTGGTCTTGCCGCTGCCGAACGCCCCGTTCACCCAGACGATCACACGCCGCCCCCCTCCTCGGTGCGTACGGTCAACTCTTCGGACGCATCCGGTAGTTGTACACATCGGGCAGCGGCTCGTCGGTGAGCGCCGACCACGCCTCGTCCAGGATCTCCGCCCCCTCCCGCAGGTCCGCGACCTCGAAGCCCCCGTCGAAGACGGCACGGGCGGCAGCGCGGTCTCCCTCGGCCAGCAGGAGTCGGGCCTCCAGCAGGCGGAACCGGCCACGCTGCTGGATCGCCGGGCGCAGCCCGGTCCAGACCGTCCGGGCGTCCTCGGTCCGCCCGGCCGCCAGCAGCGCCTCGATCGCCTCGCGGCCGAGAGCGGTGGTGGCTGCCGTCCAGTCATCGCCGTCGTCCCGGGCCTCCGCGCGCAGGTCGCCGAACGCCTCGGTATAGAGGTCGGCCGCCCGGTCGCGCTGGCCGCCCTCCTGGGCGGCGACGGCCAGGCAGCGCAGCAGCGGCCAGCGGGACGGAGCGAGGGCGAGACCGCGTTCCCAGCTGCGGACCGCCTGGGCGCGGTCGCCGGCGTGCCACTGGGCGACGCCGAGGTGGTACTCGGTGAGGGGTTCTGCGGCTGCCGTCTCCAGCATGTCGCGCCAGTGCGCGGAGACCAGCGACGGTCCTGGCGGCGCGACGCGGCGCGGTTCGGGAAAGCCGCCCCGGTCGAGCAGGTGCAGCCAGGGCGCCTGCTGCTCGCCCAGGGTGGACTCGGCGAACGGCGTGCCGGGGAGCTTGTATCCGGCGCGCCGGACTTCGAGGGCGCCCCAGCCGGAGCCGGTGGCGAGGGACTCGCCGGGCTCTGTGTCGGCGTACGGGCGCCAGGCCGCGTACGCGTCATCGACGTCGGCCCACGGCAGCGCCTCGGCCAGCCGTTGTGCGGTCTCGGCACGAGCCGCGGTCCAGTCGTCTCCGTGCACGACCCGGGGGTCCGCGGACAGCGGCCCGTAGGACTCCAGCCAGCTGAACTCGGCGCCGGGTTCGAGCGGGATGTGCTCCAGCTGGGTGCGGGCCAGTCCGGCCTGGATCTCCGCGTAGCCGACGGTGCCGGGTTCGGTGAGCCACTGCTGCCAGCGGCGTCCGCCGGACCCGTTGCCCCAGACGAAGAGCTTGCGGCCGCGCAGCAGGTCGGTGGAGGTCTGGACGAGGCCCTGGCCCTCGGCGTCGAGGGAGGCGATCCAGCGGCGGGCGCCTTCGGGCACTTCGTAGAAGTAGTCGGCGGGGAAGTCGCTGAGCAGCGGGTACGTACGGTCGACGGAACCGGTCTCCGGGACGGGAACCCGGGTCAGTGTCCGTTCGTAACCGAAGTGCCAGGCCTCGTCGGCAGGGGCCAGGATCCGGGTGCGTTCGCCTTCCGGGACGGCGATGTTGGACCACCAGTAGACGGGCGCGGTGTGCTCGTGCGGGTTGCGTATCCGTACGCCGACATGGAGGAAGTCGGAGTCCTCCGGCAACCACAGATCCACCTGGAACGGGAGGTCGCGCAGTCGCTCCCACTCCCAGAGCCGGACCATCTCGCCGCCGTCGGGGGCAGCGACACGGGCGGCATGCACCGGGGCGCAGGACAGCGTGGTGTGACCCGTGGCGCCGATGTTCCACTCGATGCCGCCGGAGAACCAGGCGCCGTTGAGCGCGAAGTCGGCGGGCTGCAGGACGGGGTTGGTGTAGAGCAGTTCGCGGCCGGTCGGCTTGTGGTGGAGGGAGTGGATCCGGCCGCCGAGCCCGGGCAGGACGGTGGCCCGCAGCCGGTCGTTCTCGATGATGATCGCGTCCAGGCCGGTGGGCGTGCGCTCGCGCCCGTACCCGTCGAGGATGCGGACCGGCAGGACGGTGCCCAGCGGCTCGTAGCCGATCTGCCGTGCCATGTCACGCGGCAGTCCTGCGCGGGCCCGGTCGTCGACGACATGCATCTCGTCGAGCGGCCGCAGCGCCGGCAGTGGGTTCTCCGGGCCCAGCGGTGCGGCGGGCAGAGTCAGTACGGCACGTCGTACGGTCGTGGCCAAGGCAACCTCGCTCCCTCGCGCGGGCCGCCGCAGGTCCGGGCGCCCCCCGATGACCATGGAACACGCTGGAAGCCGCCCCGACCAGGGGCGCAGCCGTCAGACTTCGGCAAAAGCCGCCACCAGCAGGTCGGCGTGCAGTACTCCGGCGGTGCCGTCCGGGTTGAGATCGGGGTCGTACACCGTGACGTCGAGGCCGACACAGCGTGGCGAGCGGACGACGCCGCCCTCCAGCGCCCCGAGCCGCTGCACGATCCGCTGCTCGCGCAGTGCACCGGCCGGCTGGTAGCAGCCGGGTACGGTGCCGGGAGCCTGCGGCCGCAGCCCGAGGCTGGACGGGGCGTCGACGACGGCAATATTCCGCATGCCGTGCATCCTCGCCGTCGTAGCCTTGATCCCCAACGACTCATGCGATGAAGGCGGCAGGACACGATGGGCACCCAGCACACCTACCGAGTGATCGTGCGCGGCACCTTTGACGGCCTCACGGACGAGGCACGCGCCCGGCTGCTGGCCGAGGTCGAGCAGCACGGCCTGGCGGCGATGCAGTTCACCGAGGAGGGTTCACTCACCTACGACGCGGTGCTCAAGCACTTCAGCTTCCGGTATGTGGTCGTGTCGGACGCCGCGGACGGCGAGGAGATGGCGTCGGCGATCGCCGAGGACCGGGCGGAGACGGCGCTGAAGGAGTACGGCTACGGCTTCCGCGAACTGCGCTCCACCGCCACGGACATGGACACCATGAAGATCAACTACAAGGGGCGGCGCGCGGCGGGCTAGTACTGCAACCGCACTCGCAGAATCGCCGCAGGTCGGACAGGGCGCGACAACCGCCAGAAGCTGACGGGAGATCAGATGTGCACCCCGCCGGCCTGCGGGTCCGCGGCACTGGCCGCCCTCTGTGAGCGGCCCGCGCCCTGGCGGACCGTCCGCATGGAAAGGCAGCCACACCTCCCATCTGACCTGCGATGATGCAGTAGGTGCGGTTGCAGTACTAGGGCGTGTTTCGAAAGGAGCGTCGTCCGCCCGTAGGGCGGGCCTGGCGGCGTCTGGTGCGTGCGATCGCAAGGCGGAGGGTCGCCCCGATACTGGGC
>NZ_JBEZKL010000037.1:0-62609 GCF_040704695.1 Streptomyces sp. NPDC048411 | reverse complement strand
TGGGGTCGACCATGTCGGGAAGCAATTCGGGGGCGTACTGTCCGTCGGCGTGCAGCAGCACTATGATGTCGAGTCCGTGTTCGGCGGCCAGCGCGCCGCGGCGTTTCCCCCGGCCGAGCCGTCCGGTACGCGCCGATGTCCGGACGGTCGCCCATCGTCTCCGTCATGTGGGGGACGGAACAGCACGCGGGATCCCGGTACGCGGCACCGCCGTTCCGACGCACTTCCGTAACGAGACCCGGATACCCTCGACAACTCACGTACTCCACAAGGCCGATGGGCTCACCGATCCTGTCGGAACCCCGGAGTCCAGCCACGTCGCCGCGTACCGGATGCCGGTGCGCCACCAGGGAGCGGAGACCTTTTCATGTCCACGGAGACCGGCCCGGCCGCCGATGCCGAGCCACGCGGCCACGTGCCCGTACCGGGCCCCAAGGGGCTGCCTTTCCTCGGGAATCTGCCACAGTTCGGGAAGGACCCGCTGAAGTTCTTCGAGCGGCTGCGCGGGTACGGGGACATGGTGCGATGGCGCTTCGGCCCCAACCCCTGTGTGTTCATAGCCGATCCGGAGTGCATAGGCGAGCTGCTCACCGAGACGGAACGCACCTTCGACCAGCCGGTGCTGGGCATCGCCTTCCGTACCGTGATGGGCAACGGCGTGGTGGTCGCGCGTGGTCCGGACTGGCGGCGGAAGCGGTCGCTGGTGCAGCCCTCGGTACGGCCGAAGCAGGTGCGGTCGTACGCGGCGACGATGGCGGGCAGCACGGTGGAGCTCGCGGACACCTGGTCCGGCGGTGAACGCATCGATATCAAGCGGGAGATGGCCGCGCTCACGCAGAAGATCGCGGTCCGCACCATCTTCGGCGTGGACACTCCGGCGGACGCCGAGGCGATGGGCCGGGCGATGGATGTCGCCCAGCAGGAGATCGGCAAGGAGTTCAGCGGCATCGGCGCCCTGCTCCCCGACTGGGTGCCGACGCCCGGCCGGGCCCGGATCAAGAAGGCCGCCGCGGTCATCGACGCCGAGGTGGGCCGCATCGTGGCCCGGCACCGGGACGGCGACGGCGAGCGTCCCGACCTGCTGAGCCGACTGCTGACCGCGGTGGACGAGACCGGCACACAGCTCACGGACAAGGAGATCCGCGACGAGACCGTCACCCTGTACATCGGCGGGCACGAGACGACCAGTTCCACGCTGGTGTGGGCGTGGTACCTGCTGTCGCGCAATCCGCAGACCCGCGCGGCGCTCACCGAGGAGCTGGACCGTGTCCTCGGCGACCGGGAGCCGGAGTTCGACGACTACGCGCAGCTGACATACACCCAGGCGGTGGTGAAGGAGACGCTGCGGCTGTACCCGACGATCTGGCTGGTGACCGGAGTCGCCAAGGACGGGGCGCGGATCGGCGGCGTGGACATGCCGAAAGGCACGAAAGTGTGGACCAGCCAGTGGGCGACGCACCGCGACGAGCGGTGGTTCCCGGAGCCTGAGGCGTTCCGCCCGGAGCGCTGGGACGCCGACCGCGGCGACGACATCGCGGAGTACGCCTGGTTCCCGTTCGGCGGCGGACCCCGGGTCTGCCTCGGTACGCGGTTCGCGATGGTCGAGGCGGTGCTGATCCTGGCGGTACTCGCGCGCCGGTTCGAACTGGACGTGGATCCGGGTGACGTCAACCCCGTACCGACACTGACCCTGCAGCCCGACCGGGACGTGCTGGCCACCGTGCGGGCGCGGTAACGGCCTCCCCCGCGGTAGGGAGTGGATCAGCGAGCGGCGTCGTGCGGCTTCGACGGCAAGGCGGAGGACGGAGTCGACGCGGAGGGGGCACCTCCCACGCCCTTAAGGCTGTGGGGGAGTCGCTGACCGACGACAACGCCGAAGAGGGCCCCCTGCTCGAGCGAAGCCGAGAGCTTGAGGGAGCAGTCGCAGGGCGTCGGGAGCCCACTCCCCATCGTGGGGGAAAGGCCGTAACTCGGCGGGGAGCGTGTCCGTACGGCGGAACACGCGCGGGCGCGATGTGCCCTCGGCTTCCGCCGTACGGCATCCTCGTGCTGAACGAGCAGCCCGGCCCCGGAGCGGCGAGTGATCTTGCCGGTTCGGGGCCGTACCCGACGGTGGAGGATGCGGAACCCGATGACTGACAACTCCGACATGGTGGCCTTTGTCCGGGCCCGCCTGGCCGAGGAGGAACAAGTCGCGCGAGCGGCCGGCGGCGAGCGTTGGCGGTGCCCCGCCGAGGCGCCGGGCGAGGTCCACGACCGGACCGGCGCCATTGCGTTCAGCCTGCGAACGCATGGCTACGACAACCACATCGCCCTGCAGGATCCCGCGCGCACGCTCCGCCGCATCGAGACGAGCAGGGTGCTCCTGGACGAGTACGAGGAGGTCGCCGCCCTGGACGCCGACCGCCCTCACCACGACTTCCCCTCGGGCCGCGCGGTCGGGCTCGGATTCGTCGTCCGGCAGATGGCGGCGGAGGATGCCGGCCACCCCGACTATCAGGCCAAGTGGCTGCCGCGGTTCACCCAGTGACGAGCCCCTCGCCGGCGACGGTGACCGAGTTACGGGGCCGCGAGCCGTACCCGGCCGGCGTCGTGCCGGGCCGGGGAGGGCCGACACCATGAGCGGATCGGTCAGGCCGCGCCGCCGCAGGGTCGCGGCCCGCTCGCTGACGTACCCGGCTCGCATGCCGCGTGCGGCCGCGGCTCCGTCCGGCCGCCACCGGGACACCGCCTCGACCGACCGGGCGCGGGGCGCGTCCCCCACACCCCGGCTTCCCTCTTTCCCGCCTCACCGGCAGAAGGTTCACAGCCGTCATAGCGGGCAGTTCGCAACCGGACGGCAGATACTGATCTGGTCCGTCCGCGCCGGCCCGTCGCGGGGACACACCGGCCGCCCTGCCGCGATCACCGGCCGTCGAGATTCCCGGAGAAACACCATGCGTCTGCGCCCCACTATCGCCTCCGGCTTCACCGTCCCGGCCGCCGCCACCGCCGTGGTTCTGGCGGCCACGGGTGCCACGGCCGCAGTCGGAACGGCGCCTGCCGCCCCTGCGGCAGCCTCCCGGCTCGGCGTGTGCCAGGAGAAGGCCCTCAGTGTGAAGGCCGCGCCCGGCGGTCAGCAGAACGTGGTGCGCATCAGTGTCACCAACCGTGGCAGTCGCAGCTGTGTCGTCGACCGGATCCCGACCATCACCTTCGCGGGCCTGGACGGCTCCGCCCAGGCCGTGCCGCCCGCCGAGAGCGCCCCCTACGTGCTCTCGCGAGGTGAGCGGGCGTATGCCGCCCTCCGCACCGCAGATCCGGCGGGTACGGAGGGGCATGTGGTCGGCAGTGTGAGCGTGGCGGCGGATCCGGCCCACTACGGCGTCACGTTCGGAGCGGCCCGCGTGGGCATGCCCCAGGGGATCCGGGTCTGGGAGCCGGTCACCACGCTCTGGCAGGTGTCGGCGGCCGCCGCATCGCAGGCCCTGGCCAACGGTCTGGGCTGATCCGCCGAGGGTGTACGTCTCGCGGAAGGCCCGCCGGCGGGCCGCTGCCCCCGGGGGTCAGCCCGTCACCGTCCGAGTCCCCTCCCCCGTCGCCCCGAGATGCGGGACGACGGCGGCCAGCCAGTGCTCTCCCGATCAGCCGCCCAGCAGCACAGGGAAGGACTCCATGTCGTTCTGCGTCATCACCGGCAGCTTGCGGAGCTCCCCGTCCGGCACGGCGAGCCTCAGCCCGGGAAAGCGGCCGAACAGCGCGGGCAGGGCGATCCCCGCCTCGACCCGGGAGAGCGCCGCGCCGGGGCAGATGTGAGGGCCGTGACCGAAGGTCATGTGGCGGATCGGCGTGGGCCGGGTGATGTCGAAGGCGTCGGCGTCCACCCCGTGCTGTTCGACGTCGCGGCCGATGGCCCGATAGGAGATGACGACGCCCTCCCCCTTGGCTATCACCTGGTCGCCGACCTGGATGTCCTCCGTCGCGAACCGCATCAGCAGATGGGTGGTGGGGGTGTCCCAGCGCAGCGTCTCCTCGATCACCGTCTCCCACGGGATCTCGCCGTCGAGCACCATGCGCAGCTGGTCGGGGTGGGCGAGCAGGGCCCGTACCGCATTGAGGATCAGCCCGATGGTGGTCTCGTGGCCTGCCGCCACCATGGCCTTGAGGTTGCCGACCACTTCCTCCTCGGTGAGCGGCTCTCCGCCCTCGTCGGCCAGGATGAGCGCGCTGGTGAGGTCGTCCGTGGGCTGCGCGGTCTTCCTGCGGACGAGCGCCGCGTAGAAGACGTCCAGCTCGGCGAGCAGGGCCAGCCGCTCCTCCTGCGGGGTGAGCATGGAGAAGAAGGCCTTGTACCTCTTCGTCAGCATGGGGTAATCGGCTTCGTCCACACCCATCAGCATGCCGACCACCCGCATGGGCAGCGGCTGGGCGAACACGGACTTGAGGTCGACGACACCGTCCTTGCCCTGCTCGGCCAGGGCGTCCAGCAGCTCCTCGGTGAACTTCTCGATGTCCGGGCGGATGGCCTCCAGCCGGCGTGGTGTGACCGCCTGGGAGATCTTGGTGCGCAGCCGCCGGTGTTCCGCGCCGTCCACGGTGAACATGGACCGCCCGGCATCGATCATGCCGATCAGCGGCCAGGCGTGCGTCACCGCACCGCTCTGCCAGAGCCCCCAGGCGTCGAGGTCCTTCACCAGACGCGGGTCGACGAGCAGTTGACGCGCCTCGGCATGCCGGGTGACGGTCCAGGCAGGAACCCCGAGCAGTTCGATCCTGGCGAGCGGCCCTGCGTCGCGCAGGCGTGCCGTCTCTCCGTCCAGGTCCTGGACCATGGGGTCGATGACCACGGCCCCGCCCCCCGGAGTGGCCTGGTGAGCGGCGGCGTGAGGACAGTTCAAGAGAAGTCTCCTGTCATGGGTACGGGCGTGAACCGGACGGGCAGCGAGGTCATCCCTCGCAGGAAGGCGGACTGCCGCCGGACGAGCGTCTGTGCGGGCACTGCGAGGGCGAGGTCGGGCAACCGGTCGAGGAGCACCTCGATACCGGTACGGGCGATGGTCTCGGCGATCTCCTGTGCGGGGAACGGGCAGCGGTACTCGCCGTGACTGAAGGCCAGGTGGGCACTGTTGCCGCCCTGTCCGGACATTCCCTCGGTGGCGATGCGCTGCCGTACGTGCGGGTCGGAGTTGGCCGCACCGAGGCCGAGGAGCAGCATGTCCCCGGCGCGGATGTCCCGGCCGGCGAGCCGGGTGTCGCGGGCGGCCCAGCGACCGGCGAGGATCTGGGTCGGGCTCTCCTCCCAGAGAACCTCGTTCATCGCCTCGGCCACACTGTGCCGGCCGCCGGCCAGGGAGTCGGCGAACAGGTCGTCGGTGAGCATCAGCCGCAGGGAGTTACTGATCCAGTCGGCGGTGGTCAGATGTCCGGCGGCCGTGATGGCCATCAGGTCGAGGACGTATTCCTCGTCGGTGAACGGTTCGTGATACGCCAGCATCCTGGAGGTCACATCGTCTCCGGGCACGGCACGCTTGGCCGCGACCAGCCGCTGCATGTGCTCGCCGAACCGCACATGCGCACTCTGCGCCTCGGGACCGCCGTCGGCGAGGTCCTTCAGCACCTGTGCGATGTCCGTTCCCTCCGCGTCCGGGAAGCCGACGAGCCTGGCGAGGACCAGGACGGGCAGCGGCTCGGCGAACTCGGCCACCAGATCGGCCGTACCGCGCGTGCAGACGTCGTCGACGAGTCGGTCGGCCAACTCCTCGCAGTGGCGCCGGATTTCGAATGGATCGGCGCTCTCCAGGGCCGGCCCCACCATGTCGGCGTGGCGGCGGTGCTCGGCGCCGGCGGTGAAGTAGATCGACGGCATGGGGCGACCGACCATCGGCAGCAGTGGCCAGTCCTCGGGAATGTTCTCCCACTGGTTCCACAACCCGACGTCCCGGGGGAACAACTCGCCGTCACTGGTGACCTGGTGGAGTTCCCGGTATCCGATGACCAGCCAGGCGGGGAACCCGCCGGGCAGCTCGACGGGGACGACGGGCCCGTGATCGCGTCGCATGGTGCGGTAGAGGGCCTGGGGCTCGGTGTGGAATTCGGGTCCGCTGAGCGGCACCGCGGCCGAGCCGTGCCGTACCGGACAGCCGCGGCCGGTGGGGGTCTCGGGGTCGGGCGCGGGCACGGCGGAAGAGAGGCGCGTCATCGAACTGACTCCTGTGGCGGCGGCTTCGCGTTGCGGACCCATGATCAACGCGGCACCACTATAGGGATGTCGAGCGAAGATTCAGGCGTCAATCACGAACGATCTCGACACTTTGACGATCACAAGAGGCGGACACTGAGGCGTGTTTGATCACAAGTGGGGTGAACTCCCCCAGTGCATCGCTCTTTCGGCACCTTCAGCCGTCCCGCCCCTGGACCGTTGACATGCACCTGCATGAGGGTGAATCCTCGCGCGAGATGTTGCTCGATCTCACGCATGTTCAAGCATTTGCAAACATTCAGTGCTTGGTTCGAAAGGGATGCATCCCGTGCGAAGACTTCAACACCGGTCCCGCTGGACCGCCCTGGCCACGACGGGGCTCGTAGCCGCCCTGGCCGCCGCCCTGCTCGGCGCCCCGGCCGAGTCCGCCCACGCGGCGACCCCCGCGAGCGCCGTGCTCGACGAGGCCCACAAGAGCGTCACCTGGCAGAGCCCCGTCTACCCCAAGGGGACGGTCGGCGGCCCCAAGGAGTGTCCGTCCGCAGCCGAGGACCCCGACAACAAGGTCTGCGACCGCTTCGACCTCACCGTGTCGACACCCGAGGGCTACTGGGACGACAACCCGGAGGGCGGGGTGCCGATCTCCATCGAGTGGCAGAAGCCCGCCGAGGACTTCGACATGTACATCTACGACTCCGCCGGCAAGCAGGTCGCCTCCAGCGCGGGCACGGCCGACCCCGAGGCCACGGTGATCCCGCGGGCCGAGGGGACGTACCACGTGATCGTCGTGCCGTACGACGTCACCGACAACTCCTTCACCGGCACGGCGTATCTGCCGGAGACGACCGACTCGGGAAACCTCACCTCCTTCGGCGGGAGCAACGGCAGCTACTCCATCGAGGCCGGAGAACTCAAGGCGAAGGCCGACTTCCTGACCGGTGGTCAACTGCGCCTTCAGGCGACGCCCACCGGGGAGTTCGCCGACCCGGCGGGCACGGCGATCATCCGCAAGCAACCCGCCCTGCAGAAGCACACCAGCACCTTCGACAACGGCGACTACTACGGGATCCGCTCTCCTGACGCCGTACTCCGCGTCTACAAGAAGCCGCTGCGCTTCGGTCTCTACAAGGCCGACAACCGGACCCGGATCTGGCAGGAGGACAAGCCGCTGCGCTGGTCCACCGGAGGAATGCGGCAGAGCCTGGAGCGCGGTGCGGACGAGCAGTTCTTCGGCGGTGGCGAGCAGAACGGTAGCTTCTCGCACCGCGACAAGACGGTCTACGTCGCCAACAACACCAACTGGAACGAGGGCGGTTACAACAACTCCCAGCCCTTCTACCTCTCCAGTGCCGGATACGGCGTCTACCGCAACACCTTCGCGCCCGGCGTTTACCACTTCGGCTCCCCGGTCCAGACCGGTCAGCAGGAACGGCGCCTCGACGCGTACTACTTCATCGGGGACGCGAAGGAGGTGATCGGCAAGTACACCGCCCTGGTCGGCAAGCCGTTCATGCCGCCGGTGTACGGCCTCGAACCCGGTGACGCCGACTGCTACCTGCACAACGCCAACCAGGGCGAGCGCCACACCCTGGACGCGCTGAAGGTCGCCGACGGCTACACCCAGAACCAGATGCCGCTGGGCTGGATGCTCGTCAACGACGGCTACGGCTGCGGTTACGAGAACCTCCTGGAGACCGCCAAGGGCCTCCAGGACCACAACGCCCAGCTGGGCCTGTGGACCCAGAACGGCCTGGACAAGCTCGCCGACCAGGTGAAGGCGGGCCAGCGGGTGGCGAAGCTGGACGTCGCCTGGGTCGGCCAGGGGTACGGCATGGCGCTGGACGCCTGCGACAAGGCCAAGTCCGGTATCGAGGAGAACAGTGACGCCCGCGGCTTCGTCTGGCTGCCCGTCTCCTGGGCGGGCGCGCAGCGCTGCGGCGTCCTGTGGAGCGGCGACCAGTCCCTGTCCTGGGACTTCGTCCGCTGGCAGATCCCGACGTACGCCGGGGCCACCATGTCCGGCATCGCCTACAACACCGGTGACGTCGGCAGCATCTACCGCCACGACGCGAAGATGTACGCCCGCGACCTCCAGGCCAAGTCGTTCCTCCCGGCCCTGATGACGATGGACGGCTGGGCGACGGACCTCACCACCAAGAAGAAGATCAACCAGCAGCCGTGGGTGGACGGCGAACCGTACACCTCCATCAACCGCAAGTACCTCCAGCTGCGGGAGCGGCTGCTGCCGTATCTGTACACCCTGTCCGCCGAGGCCGCGAAGACCGGCGTGGGCGCGGTACGCCCGCTGTGGCTGGAGTACCCGGACGACCCGGACACCCTGGGCGCGAACGCCAAGTACGAGTACCTGGCGGGCTCCGACTTCCTGGTGGCCCCGGTCTACGAGGACTCCGACACCCGTAACGGCATCTACCTGCCCAAGGGCACCTGGACCGACTACTGGACGGGCAAGACCTACGAAGGCCCGACCACGGTCAACGGCTACCACGCCCCGATCGACACCCTGCCCCTGTTCGTCAAGGGCGGCTCCATCGTGCCGATGTGGCCGAAGGGTACGACGTCCTGGCAGACCCGGGACCGGAGCGAGCTGGACTACGACCTCTACCCGCAGGGCACCAGCACGTACACGTTGTACGAGGACGACGGCGTGACCCGGAAGTTCACCGAGGGCTCCTCGGCGACGCAACGCGTACGCGTGCAGGCACCCACCCACGGAAGGGCGGGCACCACCATCAAGGTCGGTGCGAGTGTGGGAAGTTACGAAGGGAAGCCGGCCACCCGGACGTACCGATTCACCGTGCATGGCAAGGATGCACCGTCGCAGGTGGTCATGGACGACGGCCGCCTCCAGCGCCTGAACTCCCCGACGGCGTTCGAGGCAGCCGAGACCGGCTGGTACACGGACCCCGCGACCGGGATCACGGAGATCAAGACGCCGTCCGTCTCCACGGGCCACGGCTTCACGGTCGAGCTGCGTAAGTAGCAGGAAACAATCACAAGACAGTGTCAGGGGCCGTCTCCGGACGGCCCCTGACGCGTGTCCGTACGGATGTGTCAGGCCTCGGGCTGCACGGCGTCCGCGTGCAGGACCCGGGCGAGGAAGGCCTTGGTCCGGGGGTGCTCCGGCCGGGCCAGTACATCCTCCGGGGCGCCCTCCTCCACCACTCGGCCGCCGTCCATGAAGACCACGCGGTCCGCGACGTCGCGGGCGAAGCCCATCTCGTGGGTGACGACCATCATCGTCATGCCTTCGTCGGCCAGGGCGCGCATGACCCCCAGCACGTCGCCCACCAGTTCGGGGTCGAGCGCGCTGGTCGGCTCGTCGAAGAGCATCAGCCCGGGCCCCATCGACAGGGCCCGCGCGATGGCCACACGCTGCTGCTGGCCACCGGAGAGCTGGGAGGGGAAGCTGTCCTCGCGGTCGGCCAGGCCGACTTTGGCGAGGTTCTCCCGGGCGACGCGGTCGGCTTCCTCCCTGCCGCGTCCGAGAACCCGGCGCTGAGCGATCGTCAGGTTGTCCAGGACGTTCAGATGAGGAAAGAGGTTGAACTGCTGGAAGACCATGCCGATCCGCCGGCGCATCACGTCCAGATCGATGTCCGGATCGGTCATGTCGACACCGCCGACGGTGACCGTGCCACTCGTCGGCTCCTCCAGCAGATTCACACAGCGAAGCAGGGTCGACTTCCCCGACCCCGAGGGGCCGACCACGCATACGACCTCGCCGGGCGCGACCGTGAAGTCGATACCGCGCAGCACTTCGACGTCGCCGAACGACTTGTGCAGCCCCTGGATCTCGATCGCCGCAGTCATGTCCGCCATCCCGTGATCACCTCGCCTGTGCATGACGGGCCTCGAGGCGCCGTACGAGATAGCCGAGCGGGACAGTGACCAGGAGGTAGCACAGGCCCGCGACAAAAATGGGAGTGGTGTTGGCCGTCGTACTGGCCAAGTCACGCCCGAACTTGGTCAGTTCACGCTGCTCAAGTGTGACGCCCAGAAACAGCACCAGCGAGGAGTCCTTGAAGAGCAGGACCAGTTCGTTGGTGAGCGGCGGCACGATGATCCGGAAGGCCTGAGGGATGACGATCGACCGCATCGCAGTGGCGTGCGACATGCCCAGCGTGCGCGCCGCCTCCAGTTGGCCGCGCGGTACGGCCTGGATGCCCGCCCGGATGGTCTCGGCCATGTACGCGGCGGAGACCAGGCCGAGGGCGCAGGCGACCTGCCCGTACGTCTCCCCGGGGAAGACGATCCCCGGGAAGGCGAGCGGGACACCCACCCCGACGAAGATGAAGATCAGCAGGGCGGGCAGGCCGCGGAAGAACTCGATGTACGCCATCGCGAGCCAGCGGTACGGCGCAACGGACGACAGCCGCATCAGGGCCACTACGAGGCCCAGGACGAGTCCGACGCCGAAGCCGGTCAGCGTGTACACCACGGTGTTCAGCAACGCGACCGTGATGAGTTCGGGGAAGAGCCGCTGGGCGACGGACAGGTCCAGAAACTGCTCCTGGAGCTGCTGCCAGTCGGCCAGCGCGCCCACGACCACCACGGCGATCACGAAGACGGCGTACTGCACCCCGCGGGAGATACGGCGACGGCGGCGCGGTGACATCCGGGGCCGCGCGGCCGTCTCCTCCCGGTCCTTACCGGTCATCAGGGTCGTCACTGGGCGTCGGCACCCTTCGGCATGGGCCCGATCCACTGCTCGTACAGCTTCTTGTACGTGCCGTCGGACTTCGAGTCCTTGATGGCCTGGTCGATCGCCGCGAGAAGCTTGGGGTTGCCGCCCTTGCGGACCGCGAAGCCGTACTGCTCACCGGTGTCGAGATTGCCCACGATCTCGAACTTGGCCGAGTTGGCGGGGTCCTTGAGCCAGTTCTGCACGACCGGGTAGTCCTGCACGATGAGATCGACCTGGCCGGTGCGCAGTCCGTTGAGCTCGGCATCGGAGCTCTCGAAGGACTGCGGGTCGGCGCCGTGCTCACGGGCGAAGTCCTCGCCGGTGGTGGAGGACTGGGATCCGAGCTTGAGCTTCTGCTTGGTGATGTCCTCGACGGTCGCCGCCTTGACGCCCTTGCGGGCCAACAGGGCCTGGGTGGCGTCGAAATAGGAGACGGAGAAGTCCAGATTCTGCTTGCGCTCGTCGGTGATCGTCATGCCGGCGGCGGCCACGTCACAGACACTGGCATTGAGGTCGGCACCGGTCTTGATCGTCTCGAACGACTTGTCCACGACGACCTGCTTCACACCCAGGTCCTCGGCGACCAGATCGATCATCGAGACATCGAAACCGACCACCTTTCCGTCCTTCTCGGACTGGAAGGGTGCATACGGCAAGTGCGTACAGGTGGTTATCTGGCCGGACTTGATCAGCTTCGCACCTTTGACAGTCGCGCCATCACTGCTGCTACTACAGGCACTGAGCGGGAGAGCAAACGCGACGGCCGCGCATATCGCGGCGATCCGGCGGGAGGGCAGGCGGGACACGCTCATGAGAGTTCCCCTTGTGCACGAAAGACGGACTCGCGGACGGAGGTGAGGACGGACTCGCGGATAGACGCCGAACAGCAATCAAGGTCCGCACAGAATGTCGGAGCACTGACCGAAAGTCCACCCTGCCTGGGTGGTACGGGACTTCGGGCCGCCTCACTCCGGGCGGCTCACTCCGGGGGCTGCCGGCGGGTCTTGAGCTCCTGGGTTTGCGAGGTGGGGGGGATCAACGGGCCAACAACCGGGCTCGCGAAACCTTAAGTTGGCAGACCCTGGCCCAAGCTTTCGCTGCAGCTCTGGCACCATGAGCCTGCAACGTTGCGACGATCATGCGAATTCACCCATACACACACGGGTGCCAGCTGGCAGTCGCTCGAGTACATGGTTCGCGGCAAAGCCGAACCCTTTGTACGGTTGACTCGCCGACTCTCTTCTCGTGCTCCCGCAGCCGGCACCCGTCCCGATCCTGCACCGTGATCACGTCACGCCGTACGGCCTTCGCCTTCCCTCTCGTAGGCGAACAGTTCACGATTGAGCGGGACCGCGTTCAGGAACCGTGTCCGCAGCTCCATGTCGTCGATACTCTCCGCCTTGCGCAGGACCTCTCGGCGAGCCCTGTCCAGCAGCGGGGTAGCCTCGCTGTCGTTGCCGTAGGCAGTCAGGGCGGTGGCAGCGTCGTACAGGACCTCCTCGGTGCGGAGGGCAGGCAAGTCGCCGTGCTCGGCCAGCAGGGCGAGGGCGTGACGGACGTCGCGGACCGCGAGGTCGGCGCAGCCAGTGGCGAGCCGGATCCGACCGCGCAGGCAGTACCCGGCGATTTCACTGCGCACCATCCCCGTCTCCCGGGTCTCGGCAAGCGTGTGGTCGGCGAGTCGGCGGGCGAGTTCCGGGTCCTCACCTAGCCGCAGCAGCACCTCGACATAGAGGTTGCGTACGATCGGCACGAGATTCACCAGCCGGGTGCTCTCAGTCTCGCGCCAGGCGTCCCGGATCCGTTGCACTGCCTCGTCCCGACGGGCCGGGTCGTGAGTAGCGCGCAGGGCAAGGAGTGCAGAGTTATATGCGTGCCAGCCGCTGTCGCCACCACGCCGCTCCTCGAATTCGAGCGCCTCCCGCAGGACGGTCTCCGCGTCCTCGTACGCGCCCATCGCGAGGTGCAACTGGGAGAGATAGTTGAGTGCGATGGGGAGTTCCGCGCGAAGTCTTTCACTGCGCAGACGGTCTGTGCAGCGCAGTAGTCGATGCCGGGCCTCTCCGAGATGACCCGTATCAAAGAGGTTGATGCCGATCTGCATCTCATTGAGGTTGCGTGCGTGCTGCAGTACGGGATTTCCAGCCTCCCCGAGGCTCGGGTTGGAGGAGTAAAATTCCTCGGCCTCGATAAGAACCCGTAGGCCCGCCCGAAGGTCCCGTTTCGGCAGTTGGCGGCCGTACTCGACCATGGCGACGAACAGCGCGGCCGCCCCACCCGCCCCCTCACACCCCCCGGCGTACTGGACCGCCTCTTCAAGCTTGGCCAGGGAGGGGCGCAGGCCTTGCACGGCCATCAAAGTCTTGCCGCGCTGCAACGTGGTGCGCGCTATGAGCAGGCGGTCCCCCAGCCGGTGGGCGGCCTGCTCAGCCTCGGCCGCGAGGGTGTCGATGCCGCCGCTGTCCTGCTCGCTCTCGCCGCCCTTCCACCGGACCTCGGTAAGGCACAGCAGCAATTCGACCGCCTCCACCAGCCGCAAGTCCCGTTCTGGGGTTTCGGGCGGCAGCATCCGTGCTGACTCGATGGCGGTACGGCAGTGCTGTTCAGCGTGCGCGAAGGAGAGGTCGTCCACGGCGACGGACCGGGCTAGTTCGTAATGGGCCGCTGAACTCTGACCTGCGCAGGCGGGCCCGGCCTGATGGAGCTGGTCGGCGATGAGCGCGCGCAGTTCCCGGGGTGCGCGCTCGGATGGGGCGTGCGGCAACTGCCGAAGAGCCTCTGCAAGGCGGGCGTGGCGGCCGAGCCGGGCGCCACGGGACTGTCGGCCCCGGATGCCGTGTTGCAGAATACGGTGCTCGAAGTCGTACCAGTCGGTGTTCAAGTAGCCTGCCCATGCCGGAAGGCCCTCGCATCGCTCGCGGATCAAGCCATGCTCGTGCGCGACCCGCCGCAGCAGGTCCTGAACCTGGGAGTGCGGTACTCCGGCCACCTCGGCCACCGCGTGTGAAAAGAAGAACTCGCCCATGGTGGCGCCGATGACGAGCAGCTCTCGGGACCGGTCGTCGAGCAGGTTTATTCGGTCGTCGACAGCCGCAGGAAGGTCTCGGGGCAGCGGAACCCGAGCTCCGTATGCGGGCTGCCAGAGTTGCAGGCACTGCTCCACAAAAATCGGGCGCCCTGCCGTTGCGCGGGCCAACTGGAGGGCGAAGTCCGCAGGGACGCCCTGGCCTTGCAGTCTGGCGTCGACGAGCTGACGGACCGCCCAGTCCGGCAGCGGTGGCAACACATGCCCGGCCATCAGCTCCCGATGAGACGCCCGCCACGCCTCCAGCAGAGTCTTGACTGCCGGGCCGTTACCCAGGGTGGACGTGTACGAGCTGACGCCCAGGACGAGCCCCAGCGGCTCGCCTGCCAGCCTGGGAAGCAGGAGATGCAGGAGCTCCAGCGTAGTCACATCGCAGAGCTGCAGATCGTCGATGATGAGCAGCAGGGGACCGCCGGCACGAGCCTGATCCAGCAGGACTTCGATGAACTGCTGGGTCACGGTTGCCTGTACCGGCAGAAGGCTGTCACCGGGAATGGAACCCGTGGACACCGCTGCATCAGTGAACTCCCGCCCTGCCGCGAACAGCACGCCGAGCCCTGGCACGGCGGCTGACAGCAGATCCGGTGCGGCGGCCATCGCGCCCCGGCCCAGGGCACGGCCCCACCAGGTGGAGCGCCGTGTGGCTACGGGCGTGCGCCGTTGCAGTTCGTGAAGGGCGTCAAGAATGGGGCCGTACGGCCGATGCACACCGATCCCTGGCGTAGAACGCACCAGCACCATCCGACACAATGTGGTTCCCGCGTCAGCAGTACGCTCGACGAACTCGCGCAGAAGGGATGTCTTACCCATCCCCGATTCGCCTTCGATCACAAGGACGCTGCTGCGGCCATCCGTCAACGCGTCCGCCACGCGCGCGAGCGCGTCCAGGCTCTCCGCACGGTCGACGAAAACCGTCGTCACACTGCCCCCACCGTTGCACTCTGAAGGCTCCGCACTGAGCCAATAATGTGTGACTGAAGACTATTTGACGCGCCAGCATGTAATCGGGAAGCTTGGCACCTTGGCTGAATCCAGCCTGCTGATATGTATGAGCGCCTCGCCTCAGGAGGCCACTTCGCCCTCTGGGTCTACGAGTTGTTTTGTTGCGGAGCCCTTCAGCATCGGGGAAACGCGCGCCGGGGCACCGGCCTGGTCTTGCCGAACATCGACTCCGGCCGGAACGCCCGACGCCCTCATCCCACATCTGTCCCCTCAGTCCCCCGTCGGTGCCGCGGGCCGCTTCCGGTCATGGGCCTCCAGCGCTGCGCGGGCACAGTGGACCACCTCGCCATGACGCCCCTGGTCCTGCGCCAGCGCCAGGTCGATCGCCAGCCGAACCTGGGGAGCCTCCCCGTAGGCATAGGCGATTCCGGAGGTCTTCTGCCGGTTGCCCACCATGATCAGCGTCCGGGCCGCGCCCTCATGATGTTCATGGTGGATCCACTTGCCGTAGGCCCACTCCCGTCGGCCCGCCACACCCGCGAAGAGAACGCGCTTGTCGGTGACGGCGATCTCGCCCACCCACGTGTTCTCCGTGTGGCTCACACCCTGTCGTGTGCGCACCTCCACCAGTGACGCGGACGCGACCAGGAGCACGCGCTCGTCCCGCTTGCGCGCTCCCCAGCGGAAGTCCCCCGCGCTGTACTCCGTACCCCGTAGTTGACGTACGAATTCGTGGTCGGCCGCGAGCCTGTCCCGGGTTCGCTGCCAGTCGGCCAGTTCGCGCTCATATGCCTGCTGAGCACGCCGGAGCGCTTCCCGGCGACGGCGCGCATCGGCCTCCCGCCGTGCCACGCGCACGCGATCCGCACGCTGCTCGGCAGCCATCCGTGCGTTCTCCCGCCGACGGGCCCACCACGCAATGACCGCTCTGCGCCGCCGCCACAACAGAAGCCCGCCGAGAACCAGGGCCAGCACAGCGCCGGCCGTCCACAGCAGGGCGTTGCGGATCCGTGCGGCGGTCCAGTCGTCCGAGACGTGGACGGTGAGATCCGTGCGGTTGATGTTGCCGTGGGCGTCGATGAGCCGGGCGATCAGCCTGTGGTTACCGGGCGCCGCGTGCCAGCGGAACGTCCGGCGCTCCGCGTCCAGGGTGACGGTCCGCTTCTCGCCCGCGCCGGACAGCACCAGGCGGGCGCCCTCCTCGCCGGTCACAGTGAGGACTACGTCGCCGTACTTGGCACGTTCGGCGTCGTACTCAAGCCTCAGTGCTGGTGGAATGGTGTCCACTGTGAAGGTGCCGGAGCTCCCGGTGCCCGCGCGTCCGAAGGAGTCATTCAGGTTCACCAGCACACGGTGGGAACCGTCGTCGACCGAAATGGACACAGCGGCGCGCCCGTCGCTGTCGAGCCGCACGGGTTCGGACTCGCCTCCGGTGGAAACGATGCCTGCCGCACCGGGCGGCCCAGTGACCTCGACCTGCGTCGTACCTCCGCCGACCGGAGGCTGAACACGCACCTGGGGCCGGAGCTT
This sequence comes from Streptomyces sp. NPDC048411, assembly GCF_040704695.1. Classification (NCBI taxonomy): domain Bacteria; kingdom Bacillati; phylum Actinomycetota; class Actinomycetes; order Kitasatosporales; family Streptomycetaceae; genus Streptomyces; species Streptomyces sp. NPDC048411. Next base: position 46,169 of record NZ_JBEZKL010000037.1, on the reverse strand, counting down.
GTCCAGCGACACGGTGGCGGCAGCCTCGGTACGCGTCTGGTTGCCCACCTCGTCCCGCACCACGCCAGTGAGCCGGTACGAACCGTTGGGGAGCCAGAGCGAGCCCCGCACCATAGCGTCGTCACCGACCGTGCCGCTGAGCCGTTCCTTGCGGCCCTCGACACTCACTTCGTACCGTGCGCCCGCTTCGGCCTCGAAGGAGACCTGGACCGCGCCCGTCACCGCGTCGGCCGCGGTCACGACCGGCTTGCCCACCTCGGGCCGGCTCGCGTCGACGGCTACGGAGAGCTCCTCGCTCGCCTCGCTCGCATTGTCGGCCGAATCGACGGCGACGACGGAGTAGGTGTGGTCACCGTCCTTCGCTTTGAAGGTGACCGTCTGCGCGGAACCGGTGGCCGTGGCTCTGCTCACGACGGAGTCCTCGGCATCCCGCACCTCGATCCGCGATCCCTTCTCGGCGGTCACGGTGACAGTGACGCGGCCACCGGCGATGACCTTCGCATTCTTGACCCTCGGCCGGTCCGGCGCCTCGATGTCGTCGGCTTCTTCGTCCTGGGCGCCGGAGCCGGAGCGCGGCAGAGAGCTGTAGCCGCAATAGGTGAAGTCCCCGAGGTCCCCACAGACGTAGGACCCGGTGTCGGACGGACAGGAATGCCAGCGGTGGCATCCGTCCCGGTGCGCGGCCGCGGGCGGCGCACCGAACCAGAGGGCAGTCGACGCGATGAGTAGCGCGAGTACCCCACTAAGGGCACGACGAAGGCAGGTACGTATCTGCACGTGGCTGGTCCCCCCAGCTCAGCGACGGCTCAATGCACGCCGGATGCGGGATCGTGTCAGACGATGTGAAGAAATTGCAAGTTACTTGTGGAGAAAGTCGGCTGACTGATCCAGTGACGCTGGTAGTCGGCGAGGGCACCGCTGGCCCACAGAGGCACCAGGCGCGGGAGTTCGGCGCGCGGGACGGTGCCGCGTACGCAGCGCAGGCCAGAGTTGCGTGGGTGAGCGGGGAACGGCGTCCCATGGTGGTCCTCCTGGTCACGATGGCAATGGCGGGGCAGGCCGCGGCGAGGCAATGTCGGGCGTGGGACGGGCGGCACCGGGCCCCCTGCCGGTGCTGCGGGTGGTTGGTCAGCCGGTGGTGCCGGCCCGGATTCTGGCGTAGAGGGTGAGGAAGAGTTCGAGCTCCTCGGCTTCCTCCGCGGTCACCAGTCCGGTGGCGAGACGGTCGCGGGCGTCGTGGTGGGCGCGGCGCAGGTGGCCGGTGTGCTCCAGGTGGCGCCAGAGGAGACGGAAGGTCTGCTGGTGGTCGTAGAGACTGGTCTCGTACGACCGGGTGGTGATATGCCGGATCTGGGCCATCAGGGCCCGGAAGTTCTGCCGGTCGTCACCCTTGAGCAGCTGTGTCAGATGGCCCTGATACACAGCCAGTTCCGGCTCACCAGTCGTGCCCAAGCAGCCCCTCCCTCTGGTCGATGCCCTGCCGTGTTCGCTGTCGCGGCGGCGATGGTCGCCCAGAGGCGACGGTGAAGGTGATGCGCCGGCCGGTCAGCCGACCTTCTTCCACTCCTGGCAGCGCTGGGTCTGGAAGTACTCGCCCTTGTTGAGCGTCACTCGGCCCGGGCCCTCCAGGTTGTTGTTGGCGATGATCGCGTCGAACTCTCCACTGGCGTCCTTGAGCCGGGCCCAGTAGCAGCCGAATGAACCGTCCGAGCCTGCGGTTTTGTACGTCCCTGCCTTGATGTCCTCGCCGACCAGGTACTCCCCGTCCCCACCAAAGCTGGTCGCAGGACCGGCCTCCTTGGTCTTCTTCGGCTTGGCCGTCACCGTCTCGGTCACGGTCGGCGCGGGACCGGCCTCGGCGGTCTTGGTCGCGGTCACCGTCGGCCCGGGCTTCGCGGCGGCGCCGGCCTTGGTGTCCGCGTCAGCGTCCCCGCTGGAACCGATGCCCGTGCCGATGAACAGGGCAACGAAGGCGACCGCTCCATGCGTGAGCCACGCCTTGCCGCGCGAGGGCTTGTGAGGCGAGGGAGCAGTCGGGGCCGGGACGCCGCGCTGGGGTGTGTTGTACGGTCCGGGACCCTGGTACTGCGGAGAGTTCATGGCGTGCTCCAAGTAGGTGTGATGCCGGGTTGGTTCGGGGTACCGGGCCCGCCGGAACGGCGGGCCGGGCTGGTGCTGTGCGTGAGATCCGTTGCTACTGGCCGCGGATCTTGCGCCCCGCCTCGGTGCCGGGGTAGAGGATCGCGTCCGCGACCCGGCCGCCGGAGTCCTTGACGCCGCCGCTGAAGTTGAGGCGGCCCGTGGCGCCCGCCTTGGCGGCCACGCCGTCCCAGTAGCGGGCCTCGCGGTCCCACTGGATGTCGGCAAGGAGCCGGTGCAGGTCCTCGGCGCCCAGCGCGTTCATCGGGTCGGCCCACGGGGTGGCCTGGTGCACGGCGATGCCGAGGCCCGCGAGTACGGCCGGCGCGGTGATGGCGCTGCGCGAGGCGAAGTGCGGGAAGTGGTCGGAGAGCAGCCGGGCCAGCAGGGGGACGACGCTCCCCTCCACCCGCTCGGCGTTCGTCCCTGCAGGAAGCTCGTCCTCGTGGACGGTCTCTGCCGAGCGGGACAGTCCGGTGCGCCCGTAGATCGCCGCGATGACGAGGGCGCGCAGCGCGGAGAGGGTGACGACTTCCGGGTCGGTCTTGCCGACCTGCCGCTTGCTGGCGTTGACGAGCTTCGTGAACGGTACGAGCTTGTCGTCGACGTCGACGTCGACCTTCACAGCGTCGGCAACACGGTGTGCGAGCCGGGTCGCGAAGTCCCGCTGGTCCATGGACATGGCCAGGTTCTTGGCGACGACGACGCCCTGCACATTGCGGTCGTAGAAGATCTGCCGCGCGTCAGCGACGGACAGGTCCACGTACAGCTCGAAGGGGACGCGCACCTGGGCGAGTTCGGCGTACGTGAGGCCGTACCTCTCGGGGTCGTCGTAGAGCTCGTGCCAGGCCGTCGTCTGCGTCTCGCCGTCGATGGCGACGACGCAGGTGCCGGGCGTGATGGTCAAGGTCCGCAGTCCGGTGCCGGGCAGCAGTTCGTCGCTGAGTGCGGCGAGCGGTCCGGCATGCCAGAACGTGATCGGCGGCGTGGACCAGCCGGCCCCCAGCTCCCCCTTCACGCCGTCGGCGATGTACTCGGCGTACGAGCCGACGTTCTTCCCCTTCTGCGTGGACTTCAGCGCCCGCTGCACCAGGGCCCGCAACTCGGCATGGCGCCGTACCGCACCTGACGCGGCCTTGAGCGTCTTGGTGTCCTCCTCGCGGCGGGGCGAAGGCACGAGCTGGACGAGCGTCGGCACGGACATGGTCCCGATCACGGCGTCCGCACGGAACGGCATGACGGTGAGCTGGATTCCTTCGACGACCGTGGTCGGCAGGGTGATGTGCATGGTGTGTCCCCCCTCGGGATCAGAAGAGCGGTGCATGTTTCGGCACCGCGCTACCGGCAGGGCAACCAGCACCCCACAAGCTCACGCCTTGACGAGTGCTGCCAGCCGGAAGCGAAACCAGATAAGCATCACCATGAAAGCACTGTCAAACGTCTTGACGGATTTGACGTCCGCTGTAGGGTGTTTACTGTTCGCTCTCGAGAGGCTCAGGAACCCATGCCACAGCCATCAGCCCAGGTGACCGCCGCCGAAATCTCCCGTATCGCGGGTGTCACGCGCGCCACCGTCAGCAACTGGCGCCGTCGGCACGACGACTTCCCGGCCCCGTCCGGCGGCACCGACACCAGTCCGCTCTACGACCTGGAGGCGGTACGGGGATGGCTGGAGGCGCGCGGGCAGTCGTCCGCCGCCACACCGTCCGAGGAGCTGCGTACCGTGCTGCGGCTCCATGGGTCGGGGGCCGGCGTCGCGGCACGCCTGTTCCCTCTCGTCCTCGCGACGTCACGGCGCAGCGCGGACGAACTCACCGCTCTTGATGAACTGCCGGACTCCGACGTCATCGCCCAGGCCGACAGCGCGACAGCGGAGCTGGCCGGCTCGGTCCCCGGGGCGGAGGCCGTTCACTTCCGTGCGGACGACGTCGGCGCTCTTCGTGCCTTGATTCGCTGTGTCCGCGATGAGGACGCCCAGAGCGCTCTCGACGTCCTCGCCGAACGTGAACTGGACGACACCGCCTCCAGCGGTACGTATCAGACACCTCTGGGGCTCGCGTCCCTCATGGCGCGGCTCCTGCCCGGTCGCACGGCACGCGTCCTCGATCCGGCGTGCGGCAGTGGCACGCTGCTCACGGCAGCGGCCCGGCGGGGCGCGACCGAGCTGTACGGCCAGGACTCGCTGCCCGTACAGGCTCAGCGCAGCGCCGTACGCCTGCTGCTGTCGGCGCCGGATGCGCAGGTCAGTGTGCAGGCTGGAGACAGCCTGCGTGCCGACGCCTTTCCGGAGTTGAGGGTCGGGGGCGTGCTCTGCAATCCGCCGTACGGCGATCGCGACTGGGGGCACGAGGAGCTCGCGTACGACCAGCGGTGGGCCTACGGTGTGCCGCCGCGGATCGAGTCGGAGCTGGCCTGGACGCAACACGCGCTGGCGCATCTGGAGTCCGGCGGCTACGCGGTGATGGTGTTGCCGCCGGCCACAGCCGCTCGTGCCTCGGGCCGCCGGATTCGCGCCGAACTCGTACGCAGCGGTGCGCTGCGCGCCGTCGTCGGCCTGCCCATCGGAGCCTCCGCGCCCCTGCACATCGGCCTGCACCTGTGGGTGCTTCAGCGCCCTGAGCCGGGTGGCACGGACAGCAAGTCCGTCCTGTTCGTGGACGTGAGCGGAGACCAGCGCGAAGGCCCGCCGAGCTCACCGCGGGCCGCGTACTCCCGGCTGCGGCATCGTCGCACGGGCGTGGACTGGAGCACGTTGTCCGACGACGTCCTCGGCCACTGGACCGCTTACATGGACGACCCGGAATCCTTCACCGACGTACCGGGTATCGCGCGGGCCGTGCCGACCATTGCCCTCGTCGATGATCTCGTCGACGTCACCCCGGCCCGACAGGTGCGTGCCGCACCCGTCGACATCGATCCGGCAGAGGTGGCACAGCGCACGGAAGAACGGCGCAAGCTGCTCGCCGCTTCCCTCAACGTCCTTGAGAGCGCGGCGGGTTACGGGCCATGGAAGGCCGCTGCGGAGTCCTCGCGGGCGTGGCGCACGGCCACCGTCTCCGACCTTGCCCGAGGAGGCGCGCTCTCCTTGCTGCGGGCGGCGGTCCCTGCCGGCCGCGGGGACGCCCGAACCGGGAGCCCGGACACGGACGGCGCGGAACGCCCGGTACTCACCGCATCCGACATCAGCAGCGGCGCACGCCCGTCGGGCACGGCGGAGGACCTGCGTACCGATGCGGCGCATACCGTCGCCGCGGGTGATGTTCTCGTACGCGGCGTCGCCGGCGGCAACGGCATCATGGCCCGCGTCGCGGATGAGGCGGACGCCGAAGCCCTGCTCGGTCACCACATTCACCTGCTGCGGCCAGACCCGGCACGGCTCGACCCCTGGTTCCTCGCGGGGTTCCTCGGCGCCGAGGACAACATCGCCGGAGCCTCCACGGGCAGCACCATCCTGCATGTCTCGCCAGGCAGGCTCCGCGTGCCGCTCCTGCCGCTGGAGGAGCAGCGGCGGTACGGGGCAGCATTCCGCCGCGCCTACGAACTGCGCACCGCCGCCCGGCGGACAGCCGCACTCGCCGAGGAGACGGCACAGGCACTGCTCACCGGCCTGACGGCCGGGGCGCTACTCCCGCCGTCCGAGGACCAGTTGGCCTGAACGGCAACGCCGTCTTCACACATCGATCACACTTGGTCCCAACCGCCCCAGCCGGGCGGGCCATCGAAGGGAACGCGTTGAACAGCAGTAAGCACACGGAGCTGGCGAACCATGCCTGGTCCGTCGCCGATCTCTTGCGCGGCGACTACAAACAGTCCGACTACGGCAAGGTCATCCTGCCGCTCACGGTGCTGCGCCGCCTGGAATGCGTCCTGGAGCCGACGCGCGACAAGGTCGTCGAGACAGTCGCCAAGTTCGCAGGCCAGGAGATCGACACCGACCACTTCCTGCGCCGCGCCTCGGGCCACTCCTTCTACAACACGAGCGACCTCACGCTGCGGAAGATCGCGGCCGACCCGCAGAACGCGGCGAAGAACCTGCAGATCTACGTCGGTGCCTTCTCCAACAACGCCCGCGAGGTCCTCGACAAGTACGAGTTCAACCAGCAGGTCAGGAAGCTCGATAGCGCGAACCTGCTCTACCAGGTCATCGGCAGGTTCACCGACCTCGACCTGCACCCTGATGTCGTGCCCAACCACAACATGGGCTACATCTTCGAGGAGCTGATCCGCCGCTTCTCCGAGCAGTCCAACGAGACCGCGGGCGAGCACTTCACCCCGCGCGAGGTCATCAAGCTGATGGTCAACCTGCTGGTGGCGCCGGACGCGGACGCCCTCAGCCTGCCGGGCGTCGTCCGCACGGTCATGGACCCGGCCTGCGGCACGGGCGGCATGCTCAGCGCCGCCGACGACCGCATCAAGGCGCTCAACCCGGGCGCGACGGTCGAGGTGTACGGGCAGGAACTCAACCCCGAGTCGTGGGCGATCTGCCGGTCCGACCTCATGATCAAGGGCCAGGATCCGGAGAACATCGCCTTCGGCAACTCCTTCTCCGACGACGGCCACGCCCGCCGCAAGTTCGACTACATCCTCGCCAACCCGCCGTTCGGCGTGGAGTGGAAGAAGGTCAAGGAAGACGTCGAGTACGAGCACAAGTCGCTCGGCGACGCCGGCCGCTTCGGTGCCGGGCTGCCGCGCATCAACGACGGCTCGCTGCTCTTCCTCCAGCACATGATCTCGAAGATGAAGCCGGTGGACGTGAACGGCGGGGGCGGCTCCCGCATCGCCATCGTCTTCAACGGCTCCCCGCTGTTCACGGGTGCCGCCGAGTCCGGCGAGTCCAACATCCGCCGCTGGATCCTGGAGAACGACTGGCTGGAGGCGATCGTCGCCCTCCCGGACCAGCTCTTCTACAACACTGGCATCTCCACGTACTTCTGGATCCTCACCAACCGCAAGGACGCCGACCGCAAAGGCAAGGTCGTGCTGCTCGACGCGCGCGACCAGTGGCAGAAGATGCGCAAGTCGCTCGGCGACAAGCGCAAGGAGCTGGGCGACGGGACGAACGGCCGCCCCGACCACATCGGCGACATCACCCGGCTGTACGCGGAGGCCCTCCAGGTCGCCAAGGACCCCGAGCACCCGCTGCACGGCAAGGTGAAGGTCTTCGCCAACGAGGACTTCGGCTACCAGCGCATCACCGTGGAGCGGCCGCTGAAGCTGCGCTTCGAGGTCACGGAGGAGACGTTGGCGGCGCTGGCGGAGGCCAAGCCGGTGGCCAAACTGGAGCGGAGTGAGGAGTTCGTCGCGGCGGTGCGTACGTTGCTCGGCTCGTCCTGGACGACGAAGTCCGAGGCGTTCATCGCGCTCAAGGACGCGGTGGTCGCAGCTGGCCTGACCTGGCCGTCGGGAGCGCCGTTCGCGAAGGCGGTACGGGAGACGATCGGCGTCCGGGACCCGGAGGGCGAGGTCCAGAAGCTCAAGGGCGTGCCGGAGCCGGACGGGGACCTGCGCGACTACGAGAACGTTCCGCTCGGCGAGGACGTCGAGGACTACCTCAAGCGCGAGGTGCTGCCGCACGTCGCGGACGCGTGGATCGACCACACGAAGACGAAGATCGGCTGCGAGATCCCGTTCACGCGGCACTTCTACGTATACAAGCCGCCGAGGCCGTTGGCGGAGATCGACGCGGAGTTGAAGTCGCTGGAGGCGGAGATTCAGGCGCTGCTGAAGGAGGTTACAAAATGACTTGGGTTGACACTCGCCTGAAGCACCTCTGCGTCGACTCAGGCCAGTACGGGCTAAATATCTCTGCGGAAAAGTACAGTTCCTCGGGTGTCAGGCTCATCCGCACCTCGGACATCGCTTCGAACGGGGCACTCAAGGCCTCCACAACAGGTGTTTTCGTAGATGTTCCGCTTGAGCAGCGTCATCGGCTTCTGCCCGGAGATGTGCTGCTATCACGCAGCGGTACATTGGGCCGATCATTCCTGGTTCCAGCCGAAGGGAGTGGGCAGTCCTTCGCCGGCTTCCTCATCAGGTTCCGCCCCAAGGACGGAGTTGATCCACGGTTTCTATATTACGCAACGCAGTCATCTCCGTTTCAGGGGGTTGTGCACTCAGAAGCTGTCTCCTCGACGATCCAGAACTTCAATGCTGATCGTTACGCGAATATCCCACTCCGCGCACCGGGGGCTGAGGAGCAGCGCCGCATCGCCGACTTCCTCGACGCCGAGACCGCCCGCATCGACCACCTCGGAAACCGCTATCGGAAGTTGATGCAACTGTCAGCGGACAGAGCGCGGGCCGTAATTGACCACTCCTTCTCCCAACTTTCCGTGGAGTCTGCCGTCCCGGTGTCGACCGTCTGCAAGACCATCGTCGATTGCGTAAATAAAACGGCCCCTGTCTCACACGAGTCAACTCCGTACAAGATGATCCGCACATCCAACATTAGGAGCGGTGAAGTAGACCTCTCTGATACTTCTTCCGTCGAGCGCCAAGTGTTCACCGAATGGAATCGCCGTGGCGCTCCGCAATATGGAGACGTTCTTTTCACTCGTGAGGCTCCTCTCGGTCAATCGGGAATGCTTCTCACAGATGCGCCGGTCTTCTTGGGGCAACGCATCATGCTTTATCGAGCAGACGAGACACTGATCAAAAAAGAGCTTCTGCTGTTCAATTTCTTGAGCTCGCATATGGATAGGCAGTTGCGAGTCTTGGGAGCTGGCTCGTTGCACGAGCACATGCGTGTTGGTGACGGACTGAAGCTGCGAATCTATTGCCCTCCTCGCGCGCAGCAGGAGCAACTGACGGGACAAATTGAAGCTGGGCGGGATTCGAGTCTACGACTCACTGATCTGGCGAAGCGGCAGCTCGGATTGCTCACCGAACGCCGCCAAGCCCTGATCACCGCCGCCGTAACCGGCCAGTTCAACGTCTCCACGGCCAGCGGACGCAACGTAACGGACGGAGTCACCGCGTAGCCATGAGCCCCATCCACACGGAGTCCGCCTTCGGCGAGGCCATCGTCGCCGCCATGGTCGAGCGCGGCTGGCGCGAGGCGCGCGCGCAGGACTACCGGGCCGATCTCGGCCTGGACACCAACGAACTCTTCACCTTCATCGGGGCGACCCAGCCCGACGAGTGGAGCGAGCTGCTCACCGTCTACGGCGGCGACCCAAACGAGGCGCAGCGCGGGTTCGCCGGCCGCCTCGACCAGGCCATCGCCACCAACGGCCTCCTCGACGTGCTCCGCAACGGCGTGAAGGACCGGGGAGTCCTGCTCCGCGTCGCCTACTTCAAGCCGAACCTCGTCGCCCACGACTCCGTCCTCGACGGATACCGGGCCAATCGCCTCACCGTCGTCCGCGAACTCGAGTACGCAACCAAGCAGGCTGACTGGGGCAACCGGCTCGACCTCACCCTCTTCCTCAACGGCATCCCCGTCGCCACGGCCGAGTTGAAGAACCCGCTGACCAAGCAGGGTGTAGAGCACGCCAAGGAGCAGTACCGCACGGACCGCGACCCCACCGAGCTGATCTTCACCCGCCGCGTCGTCGCGAACTTCGCCGTCGACCCGGACCTCGTCTTCGTCGCCACCCAGCTCAAGGGCAAGAACACCCGGTTCCTGCCCTTCAACACCGGCTCTGCTGGCCCCGGCCAGCCGGGCGGCGCCGGCAACCCGGCCCCGACCGCCTTCGGTGCGTACGCGACCTCGTACCTGTGGGAGCAGGTCTGGCAGCCGGACAACTGGCTGGACCTGCTCCAGCGGTTCGTGCACTTGCACAAGAGCAAGGCGCCCGGCGGCGGCAGCACCAAGACAATGGTCTTCCCCCGCTTCCAACAATGGGACGCGGTCAAGAAGCTCACCGCTCACGCCGCCACCCACGGCGCGGGCCACGACTACCTCATCATGGCCTCGGCCGGCTCGGGCAAGTCGAACACCATCGGCTGGCTCGCGCACCGCCTCAGCGACCTGCACACCCCCACCGACCCTCGCGAACTCGACGCCGAGGCGTTGGCCAAGGGCCTCAAGCCGGGCGTGCCGGTCTTCGACAAGGTCATCGTCATCACCGACCGCCGCAACCTGGACGCCCAACTCCGGGAAACGATCGGCAGTTTCGAGCAGACCGCAGGCCTCGTCGTGAAGATCGACGAGAAGCATGGGGCGAAGGGCGAGCAGCTCGCCAAGGCCCTCTCCCGCGACACCGGGAAGATCGTCACCGTCACCCTGCACTCCTTCCCGGCGCTGCTCGACTACCTCCAGCGCAACCCCACCGAGATCCGGGGCAGCCGCTTCGCGATCATCGTGGACGAGGCGCACTCCTCGCAGTCCGGCGACGCCGCCACCGCCGTACGGTCCGCCCTGCGCGACCTCGGGCTGGACTCCGACTCGGACGACGCGGGCGCGACCACGGTCAAGGCCGAAGCCACCACCCTCGACGAGCAGCTCAAGAAGCGGGCCGAGCAGCGTTCCCGCGCCGCGAACCTCTCCTACTTCGCGTTCACCGCCACGCCGAAGGCCAAGACCCTCGAACTCTTCGGCACGCTCCAGGACATCGACGGCAAGGCGACCTACCGGCCCTTCCACACGTACTCCATGCGGCAGGCGATCGAGGAGGGCTTCATCCTCGACCCCTTGCGCAACTACGTCACGTACAACACGTACTGGAAGCTGGTGAACCAGAACCCTGACGAGCGGGAGGTCGACCCGTCGAAGGCGAACGGCCTGCTCGCCCGGTACGCGCTGACCCATGACTCGACGGTCGCCCAGCACGCGCAGGTGATCGTGGAGCACTTCGTGGCGCACAGCCGGGGCCGTCTCGGCGGGCGGGCCAAGTCGATGGTGGTGACCGCCTCACGGCAGTCCGCCGTGCAGATGGCGCGCGCGATCAAGAGCTACATCCAGGACCGGGACTACGACACCAAGTACCCCGACCTGGGAGTCCTCGTCGCCTTCTCCGGCTCGCTCACCGTCGACGGCGAGGAGACCACCGAGCCGAAGGAGAACGACGGTCTGTCGGAGAGCGCGCTGCCGAAGGCGTTCGCGTACACGCGTGCCGATGACAAGGCCGCCCGAGCGGGTGGTGCGGGGCAGCAGGAGTACAAGATCCTGGTCGTGGCGGAGAAGTACCAGACCGGGTTCGACCAGCCGCTCCTGACGACGATGTACGTCAACAAGTCGCTGACCGGCATCTCCGCCGTCCAGACCCTGTCCCGGCTGAACCGGACCGCCGAGCGCAAGACTCAGGCCGACCTGGCGGTACTGGACTTCGTCAACGACGCCAACGACATACAGGAGTCCTTCCGCCCGTACTTCGAGGAGGCGATGACCCTCCCCTCCGACCCCAACCTGCTCTACACCGCGCAGAGTCGGGTCATGCAGGCGGCGATCCTGTCCGGGCAGGAGATGGACGAGTTCGCGGCCGCGTACTTCGCCGCGAAGGAGAAGGCGGCAGGCTCACAGTCCAAGTGGGAGAAGCTGCACGCCGAGTTGTACCGGCTGCTCTCGCCCGCCGTCGCACGCTTCACCGCTCTGCTCGAAAGCGAGGACGAGGACGACCAGGAGACGGCGGAGGGCTTCCGCGCCGACCTCAACGACTACGTCAGGAAGTACGGCTTCCTCGCGCAGATCGTCCCCTACCGGGACGCCGAGCTGGAGCGGCTGCACCTCTACGGCCGCTACCTCCTCAACCGGCTGCCGCGCCGCGCCGACGGCGGCGTGGACATAGGCGAGATCGACCTCAGCCATATGCGGGTGGAGAAGACCGGCGAGTACGACGTCTCCCTCACCCCCGAGGGGCCGACGACAATGCAGGGCTTCGGCGACGGCTCGGGCGGCGCGAAGGAAGCGGAGAAGTCGCTGCTCTCGCAGTTGATCGAGAAGTTCAACGAACGCTTCGGCACCGAGTTCACCGAACAGGACGTCATCCGGCCCTTCGAGGAGGCCAAGGCCGACCCGAAGGTGCGGGCGGCGGCCGTCGTCAACGACGAGGACAACTTCGGCCTCGTCTTCGACAACGTCTTCGCGGACAAGATGGCCGACCACATCGACACCATCGCGGGCATGGGCCGCCAGTACTTCGGCCCCGACAAGGGCTTCAAGTCCAGCCTGGACCGCAGCGCCCGCAAGGCCGCGTGGCGGATGATCCGCCGCGAAGAGGGCCTGGACGACGACATCTGATGCGTACGCCCCGGCTGGACACGCCGGCCGGGGCACCCTTTGCGGCTGCACACGTCATTGGATTTCTGCGTACAAGACTGTGCGCAGTGCGAGTTGTCCTCTTCGTGAGGTGCAACGGATCTGGGGGGATAATGAACCACACGGCCGAAGAGCTCGAACCGTCTCGGCTCCAGAAGACCGTCGAGACGATCACCATCACACCGGAAGCGGCCACTGAGCTCGTGGGCGGTTACCGTGCCACGTTCAAGGCCAAGTTCGAGCGGGAGCCCGAGAGTCTGGAGGACAAGCGCAAGATAGCCGCCAAGATAATTGGCCGGTACTCCAAACTCTCGGCAGCCGCTGGGGCGGTCACCGCAGCCCCGAGCGTGATTCCGGGGATCGGGACAGCGATCGCAGTCCTGGGCGGCGGTGTCACTGATGTCGCCATGGCACTCAAGCTCCAGGTCGACATGTGCATGTGCCTGGTCGAGGTGTACGAGACCGAGCTGAGCAGTGAGGACAAGAAGCACCTCGCCTTCACGATCGCGTTGGCGGGTTCGGCAGAACAAATGGCGACAAAGGGCGGCAAGGCAGCGGTACAGAAGATCGCAGAGAAGTTGGTCTACCAGTACCTGAAAGGGCCCGCCTTGGCCACGACCAAACAGTTGTTCAAGCGGGTGTCCATCACCTTCACCCAGAAGGCGATGGCCAAGGCGATACCCGCCGGCGTAGGGGTCGCTTTCAGTAGCTCGACCAACTACGTCCTGACGACGGTGGTGGGCAAGGTCGCCGTCGCCGTCCTGGCCAAAGATGTGAAGTAGCAACGCTGCATCGGATCCGGTACCGCCGACTCAGTTGCCAGACCGGTACCCCAGTCGCATTTTGTGATCTGAGGGGGCGACAGGTTTTTTTGGGGGCGTCGGAGAATGGGCGAGGCCACTTTTTGATCATGGTGTTGAGGAACGCAACGAGGAAGGCTGAGGAAGCGCCGACCGTCAGCCACGTGCGCAGCCCGACTACACCCTCAACTGCGAAGAGCCACATATCGACAGCGGATTCTTCGTCTACCTCATCGTCCCCCGACATGAATGCGTATACGTTCGCCAAGTGACCTGGATGTGATCCGGCGGTCGGCCCCCGGCTCTTCGGAGCGGCTGCGTTTTTCTGTCTCGGCCAACCGTGCAAGACGTGGGGGCCCAGCCGCCTGTGCGACTGGGCCCCACGGGGTTACTGATGTACGGCTCAGACGGTCTGGTCGGCGGCCAGCCGGACGAACCCGGCCCACGCCTGGGGGGTGACCATCAGCACTGGTCCGGATCGGACCTTCGAGTCACGGATGTGTACGGCGTCCACGGCGGCTGCGATCTCTATGCAGTCGCCCCCCTCAGCGCCGCTGTAGCTGCTTTTGAACCAACCGAGTTCCAGAGCGGCATCCGAGCTCTCTGCGGTGTTCATAGCTCTCCCAGCAACTTCTCGATGAATCCCAGGGACTCTCGCGGAGTGAGAGCCTGGGACCGGATGATCCCATAGCGCGCGGCGGCGAGACGCACCTCTTCCCGGTCCGTCAGGAGGCTGCTGCGCCCTTGGACCTCCATGTACGTGAACTGCTCGCCGCCCTTTCGCGTAAGAACCGTGAACGGGCCGTCCACGCCGGCGTTGTCCTCGCGGTCGAGCGGCATGACCTGGATCTCTACATTGCGCTTCTGGCCGATGAGCAGCAGCTGTTCGAGCTGCCCACGCAGTACTGCCTTCCCACCGAGTGGCTTACGCAGAACGGACTCCTCGAGCACGAAGCTGAGCAATGGGGCAGGCCAGCGCTCGAAGATCACCTGCCGAGCGAGCCGCGCTGCCACCCGCAGCTCGATCGTCCCCTTGTCCAGCAGCGGGCGCCGCATGGCGAGCAACGCCCGCGTGTACTCCTCCGTCTGCAACAGCCCCTTGACCACGTGGGAGTCGTAGGAGCACAACTCGACCGCCTCTGCCTCCAACCGCGCCATGTCCCGGAAGAACGCCGGATACTGTGCCCGCGCCACCTCCTCCTTCAGCGCCTTGAGCACGCCCCCGGCGTCCAGCACGTCGTCGGCCCGATCGATGAACCTAGGCGGCGGGATACGCCGCCCCTGCTCGAAGGACGCGACCGACTGCCCCGCGTAGCCCACGCGCTTCCCGAACTCCGGCCGCTCCAGCCCCGCTCTGACCCGCAGCAGCTTCAACTGCCGCCCGAACGCCGTCACCACACCCGATCCCGGCTCGTCCTCCGGCCGGGGCCCGGCGTCATCCCGTACCCCCGGCTCGCCCTGCTCCATCGGTTCCGAAGAGTCCATCGGCCCCACCACCTCACCGGTCCAGCGCTGCGCTCCGGACTCTGTCACGCTGCGTGCCACGTACGCACCGCAAGTCGTCGCGTACAACCAACGCCCGACGGCGCGTCACCACTGTTCACGCTACGCCACCAAGCGGCAACGTCGAGGCATGAACAGCGACCCGTCACCCCTCCCCGTACAGGCCGTCCGCCCCAGCCAACCCCGCTTCCTGTGGCACCACTTCACGATGCGCTTCAGTTCCACTCCACGCGGCGCCCGTCTCGCCCGACGCCTGGCCGGGGAACGCCTCGACGCCTGGGGCATCCCCTACGGAAGCGACGCCCACGACGTGCTGACGCTGATCGTGGCGGAGCTCAGCGCGAACGCCGTACGCCACGGACGCGTAATCGGCCGCGACTTCCGCCTCCGGCTCTCGGCCGAGGGCACGACCCTGCGCGTGGAGGTCACCGACTCACGCGGCGAGAGCATCCCGGCCCTGACCGAACCGTCCAACGACCTGGACGCAGGCCGCGGCCTCCTCCTGGTGGCCGCACTCACCGACCGCTGGGGCTGGTACCCGTGCATCGACGGACCGGGCAAAACGGTATGGGCCGTACTGAACATGGGCCTGTCGTAGGCGCGCAGACACTTACGTAGCCGCCCCGCCCTGCCGGCCCGGAGCCGTCCCCAGTCCCGCCTGCGGCTGGCCGCCGTCAACCGGGATGTGCGCACCGTTCACGGCTCCGGAGGCCGGTGAGAGGAGGAAGGTGATAACCCGGGCGACCTCCTCAGCGTTCAGCAGTCGCCCGCTGGGGTTGCGTTCTGCGTACGCCTCATACACCTCGGGGTCACGTCGGCGCAGTCGGTCCCAGCTCTTGCCCGGCAGGAGAATCGAACCAGGGCTGACGGTGTTGACCCGGACCCCGTACGGGGCGAGTTCCTGGCACAGGGCACCCGCGAGGTAGATCTCCGACGCCTTGGCCGCCCCGTACTGTGCCGGGAAGCGAGGCTTCCAGCCGGAGATGGAGGCGACGATCACCACGGAGCTGCCCGGACGCAGACTGTCCAGCGCCGACCGCACAGTGCGCACCGCGTGGCCGCCGTTCAGCTCCCAGGTCGCCTGCCAGTCCTTGCGGGTCGAGTCGAGGAGCCCGCCACCCCGCTTGCCTCCGATGTTGGCGACCAGGCCGTCGAGCCCGCCGAGTGCGCTACCGGCCTGCCGGGTGAAGTCCTCCAGTTCATCCTGCGCCAGGACGTCCACGGATCCCGTCACGACTTGGGCGTCGAAGTCCTTGCGCAGCTCGGACGAAGCCTGGGCCAGAGTGTCGAGGTCACGACCGCAGATCGCAACAGAAGCTCCCTCGGCGGCGAGGAGTCGGGCGACCGCGTACCCCAGTCCCCTGCTGCCACCGGTCACCAGGAACGATTTGCCTCGCAGTCCGTACGCGACAGCCGGTGCTGCCACGGCGCGCTCTTCGGCCTCTTCACGCTCGTCCATGGGCCTCACTCTGTCACCCGGCCATCCTCAGGGACTCAACGCACCAGCTTGCGGATGACGATGCCCACAATGAGAGTGGTGAACAGCATTCCCGCCGCTGTGAACGAGACCGCAATCGCCGACCATTCGGCCGTCTTGAGCTCGGACGGCATGCCAGTACCGACGTTCAGCCACAGGGCAAGGGCCAGAACGAAGCTCTTACCGGCGACGGTCACGTCCGTAAGATCTCGTCCTGGCTCGCGCACCGCCCCCACCAGATGGAGTACCACCCCCGTGAGCACGACCCCCACCGCCAGCACACGCGCCGGATTGCGTGCGCGCACTCCCCAGCCGAGGACCCCGCCGAGGATGCCCCGCCCGATGGCGCGCCGCAGCGGCGGCAAGACCGCTGCCTCGCGCTGTCGCGCAAGGTAGTAGAGCTCGTCGACTTCGCGGTTCCGGTTCCTTCTGGCCAGCGCCGACCGTACGGACTCCAAAGCAACACCGGTCACTTCGGTGAAGGACCGCTCCAGGAAGGAAAGGGCTTGGGAGCCGTTGCGGAAGACCTCACCGGCCAGTTCCATGTCACCGACGCTGGAGGAGCTGTCGAGGCTGTAGCGGGAGCTGCCGGACGGAAGTCCGAGGGTGCCCGTGACCGAGGAGCCGTGCAGGCTGATCACCGACGACGATTCGGACGCCGAAGCGAGGGACATGACTGTCGTGTTGTGAAGGGCAAGGCGAGCGGTCGTATCGGTCCGATCGCCGCCCGAGCTGTCACAGAGCCCGAGGTTGCGGATCTCTACGGGACCTCTGACGGTGCTGTTCGTGATCGTGCTGTCCTCGACGGGAATGACCAACCCGTTCACTCGCACCGTCTCACTGCAGCGAAGCTCGTTCGCCCGCAGCGGCTCGTCGAGTCGTACCCGCTGCAAGGTGAGCTCAGGTGTCTCGACATCGTCGAGTTCGATTGCGGACAGCCAGAGATCGTCGAACGTGACGTCCTCACGGGCGCGCAGTCCTCGCACGACCACACGAGGTCGGCCGAGGCGGCCGCCTGTGGCTTGGCTGCGGACCGCGAGCGCGGACACGCGCGTGTTGCTGATCCGGATCGGCCCGCGCAGAGCGTTGATCTGAACGAGCTCCTCCACGCGGAGGCGCTCCAGCCGAGTTTGTCCGCACGAGTGCAGAGCAAGAAAGTCCAGGGCGGAGTCAATGACCGTGACCTCACAGCCCATCGATGCATTGCGGATGGTCAGGCGGCCGATTCGGGAATTCACCACCAGGAGCGCGTCCGCCTCCACGTGATCGACGACCAGTTCATCGATGTGGCAGGCGCGTACGGTGAGCGCCCCGTCGATGCTCATACGGTCCAGGGAGACACGGTCGGCCGATACGGTGTCCAGCAGAAGATCTGTCGTGACCTCGTCCTGATGCAGATGCACGCTGCGATCGCTGACAGTGCGCTGGCGACCGATTCTCGCCAGGTCCTCTAACGTCCGGACAACTCCCACCGGCATCCCCCTACTGCTTGTGGCCGTTGATGTCGCTGTGCGTGTACTCGCACGTGCTCACGCACGGCGCTGAGTCGGGCTCTGGCGAGCCCCGCTTTCGTCCGTGCCGAGCTCGAGAGCCGCGAACAGCTCCTCCGTACTCAAGGCGTCCAGTGCCCCGTCGAGCGCGTAGGCGATCTGCTTGGCAGCCGTCTCCGGATCCGTACGGTCCGTGCGTACCACCAGGTCGAACAGGTCCTGTACGTCGGAGTCGAGAACGTCCTGTGCGGTCTCGTCCCAGGCGGTGAGCCGCTTAGGCGTATCGGTGTCTCCCCGTTCGCGGGACCGTGTCTCGCACACGTTCCTTGGAACCCAAAGGAGGATGCGCAGCCACGAGGTCGCCTGGCTGCGGTCCAGCAGCGTGCGCATGTCGGTGACGTTGCCGATGTGGGCGATGGGGATCCGGCCCCGCTCCTGCGGCTGTGTGAGGGAGAGGTCATCGACCGCGTAGATGTTGCCGTAGCGCCGGGTCTCCACCACGATCCTGCCCTGGTGGCGCAGGTCATCGAGTTCCTCGGCTGTGACGAACCGGTATCCGGCTGACCGGCCGGTCCCGTGCTTGAGTTTGGTGACTAATTCGAAGCGTGGATCGGCGGAGCAGAGGGCTGACGTCACGGTGTCTTTGCCGGCCGTGGGGGGTCCGTACAGAACAATCGCACTCACGAGTCCCCCAGCAGCCGTTGCGCGATGGACTCGACCTGCTCGGCCAGCGGGCGTGAGGATCCGATGCGGTTGTCGATGACGTGGTGAGACGTCACCGGCCGGAGGCCGAGGTCGAGGCCAGTCGTGTACGTCGGCCAGTGCGTCAGCTTCCACGTATCGCGTGAGGCATTGCGCGAGATCAGCCGGTCTCGCATCGATTCCAGGTCGCTGTCCACCCACAGAGTCTCGAAACGGGCTCCGGTCCTACGACACCGGCGTGCCACCCGAGAAGTCCATTGCGCATCGGCGCTCTCGGCGAGGAACGGCGCCACAGCGACCACGGACGTTCCGCACTCAAGGTTCTCCCAGACCGCCTTCATCAGGCACTCGTACTCCAGAGGCCTGGCGTGCTCCAGGTAGGTGGGGCTGTGGCGGTCGTCCGGATCCCCGCCCAGTGCCAGCAGCAGTCGCTCGGTCATGGGGCGGCTGATGGTGTCCTTGTCGAGCATGGCCCAACCGGTGGCCGCCGCCAGGAGCTTGCCAGCCTCCGACTTACCCGAACCGGCATACCCGGCGACCAGAGCAAGGGTGATGGTGCTCGTGCCTAACGCAGTGGTCACGCTGTCCGCCCCCGAGACGTCTCGATACAACTGGGCCCAGCTTAAGGGCGGCTGGGGACTATGCCGCTCACACTTCTTGCATGTTGATCGCAAATCAAGCCGCGGGAGCCGCGGACTCACGGGCCGTTGAAGGGCTCCGAACTCCAGGCACGCGCGACCTGCCCGGCAACGAGCCACACGGCTGACCGGAAAGAGACGCCTCAGCCCCCACCCCCGGGCCGCCACTGGACCCTGATCGCCCTACCGGAGAGACTTGGTCCCAACCATGTCGGGGCAAGCGCTGCAGCGCGCCCCGGCCAGCACACGCACGCACGGGGGCAAAGTGCCGCAGCAGGTGATCTCTGGCCGTTACGAGCTGCTGGAGCAGTTCAACGAGGGCGGCATGGGCGTCGTGTGGCGCGGCTACGACGCCGTCCTCGACCGGCCCGTCGCCGTGAAGGTCATCCGGCAGGCGTCGATCACCTCCCCTCACCTGGCCGAGGAGTTCGCTAAGCGGTTCCGCCGCGAGGCCCGTATCACCGCTCGTATCCAGCACCCGGGGGTGCCGCAGGTGTACGACGCGGTCCTCGACGAGTCGTACGAGCGGCTGTTCCTCGTGATGGAACTCGTCGACGGCATGTCGCTGTCTGCCTATCTCCACCCCGACCACCCCTTGCCCATCAGCTGGGCGGTCGCCGTCGCCGCGCAGGTCGCGACCGTGCTGTCGCATGCGCACGAAGTGCCGGTGATCCACCGCGATCTCAAGCCGGGGAACGTCCTGGTCGCCCGCGACGGCACGGTGAAGGTCCTCGACTTCGGCATCGCGGCGATCCTGCGCACCGACGTCACCAAGCTGACGGCGACCGGAAGCCCCGTCGGTACCTACCAGTACATGTCGCCCGAGCAGGTCCGGGGCGGGCGCATCACCCCGCAGACCGACCTGTACGCGCTGGGCTGCGTCCTGCACGAACTCCTGAGTGGGCGGGTCGTGTTCACGGCGGAGAGCGAGTATCTGCTGATGTTCCAGCACGTGAACGCCGCCCCCACCCCGCTGCGGCAGTTGCGGCCCGACGTACCTGAGGCGCTGGAGGAGCTGGTGCTGCACCTGCTGCGCAAGGCGCCCGAGCAGCGGCCAGCCGACACGCAGGAGGTGTACGAGTGGCTGCTGCCGTTCCTCCCGCCACCCGGACAGGCACCCACCGCGGCCGAGGCCGGACCGGCCGGGGTACCCGACCCGACGGGCCTGTTCCGCCACCCGTACGCGCCCCGCGCCCGCGCCCAGGCGTCGCCGACCGAAGGTGCTGCGCCCGCGGGCCCCGCCCCGCACGCCCAGCCGGCGCCTCTCCCTGCCCAGCTGCGCCAGGACATGAAGGAGGCGTACGACCATTCCGACGCCCTCCTGGAAGAGGAACGCTTCGCGCAGGCGGCCGAGGTGCTCGGCGAGGTCATCGAGCCCGCGGCCCTCGCCCTCGGCTCCGAGAGCAAGCAGGTCCTTGCACTGCGCCGCCGGCGCGCGGCGGTCCGCCTCCTCGGTGGCGACTACCGGGCCGCTCTGCCCGAGTTCGACAGCCTCGCCGACGCCTACGCCCGCATCAGCGGCCCCACCGGCGAGCAGGCACGGTCCTGCCGCGCGCAGGCTGCCCGCTGCCGCGCCGAACTGGGCCAGGTCACCGACGCGCTCGCCGCGCTCCAGGGCGTCCTGAACGTCGTACGGACCCTCGACAGCGACGTCAGCGAGGAGGCCGTCGAGCTGCGGCACAACATCGGGATGCTGCTGCTCGCCCAAGGGCGGGCCGCCGAGGCCCGGCAGATCCTCGAACCGCTCCACGAGGACATGTGCATGCTGTTCGGCCCCGACGACGAGATGAGCGTCGAGATCGCCGAGGCACTCGCCGTGATCCGCCTCGGGCTCGACGGCGACGGCGCCGGATGAGCGAGACGTACACCTCGTACACCGTGAACTCCTAGGACACACGCAGCACGTAACCGGAACGGAACACCATGCCGCACCTCGCCTTCGACATAGGCTTCTGCGCCCAGCTCGGCAAACTCCAAGGCACCGTCAAGCAGGGGGTCTTCGATGCCTGGGAGAAGTTCGAGCGCCTCACCCTGGACCAGCTGTTCAAGGACCAGGGTCTGAAACTGGAGGCGCTGAAGCAGGCCAAGGACCCGCAGATCCGGACCATCCGCATCGCCCAGGGCACCCGCGGCGTCGTCCTCGCCCCGGACCGTGGCGACACCTTCGTCCTGCTGCGCGTGATGCCGCACGACAAGGCCATCGCCTGGGCAATCAAGCAGAGGGCCAGCATCAACGCGGTCACCCGCGCCGTCGAGATCCGCGACATCGCGATGCTCGACGATCTCACCCCCGCCTACGAGCGGATCGCCGCCGCACCCGACCGGCGGCTGTTCTCCAAGGTCTCCGACGGCGACCTGACCGCCCTCGGCATCGACGAGACCACCCTTCGCCAGGCCCGCGCCCTCACCAGCAAGGAACAGCTGGAGGTCTTCGCGCCCTACTTCCCGCAGGACCAGCGAGAGGTGCTGGAGTATCTCGCCGAGGGCTTCACCGTGGAGGAGGTCTGGCGTGACCTGGTGTCCGTCAACCTCCCCACCGCCTCCGCCGATCCGGTGGATACGACCGACTACGCGACGGCGATCGGCCTCACCCGCACCCGTATCGCTCTCATCACCGCCTCCGACGAGTTGCGTGACATCCTCGACAAGCCGTTCACGGCCTGGCGGATCTTCCTCCACCCCTCCCAGCACAAGGTCGCCTACCGGGCCAGCTACTCCGGACCGGCGCAGGTGACCGGCGGCCCGGGCACCGGCAAGACCGTCGTCGCTTTGCACCGCGTACGACACCTGCTGACTTTCCTGCGCGACGGCGAGCGCATCCTGCTGACCACGTACACCAACGCTCTCGTTACCGCCCTGCGCAGCGGGCTCGCCGCCCTTGTCGAGGACGAGGAGCTGCGCGACCGCGTGGACATCACCACCGTCGATGCCCTGGCCAGCCGGGTCGTCTCCACGTCACGCCGCCCGCTGCGGAGTGGCGAGGAGGAGACCCGCTGGGAGCAGGCCGCGCACGCCACCGGCTTCACCGGCACCGCCCAGTTCCTCGCGCAGGAGTACAAGCACGTCGTCCTCGCCCAGAACCTGCGGAGTCCGGAGGAATACGAAGTTGCCGACCGGCGTGGGCGAGGCCGCCGCCTCCCGGCCGCCGAACGTCCCCTGGTGTGGAGTACGGCCCAGGAGTTCTCCGACGGGCTCGCCGCCGACGGCCTGCGCACGTATTTGGGAACGTGCGCCGAGGCCGCCGACCTGCTCGAAGCGAAGGGGCCCCTGTACCGGCACATCGTCGTCGACGAGGCCCAGGACCTGCACCCCGCCCAGTGGCGGCTCCTGCGCGCCGCCGTCCCCTCGCGCCCCGACGACCTGTTCATCGCCGGCGACCCGCACCAGCGGATCTACGACTCGAAGGTGTCGCTCAAGGCGCTCGGTATCAAGGTCGCGGGCCGCTCGACAAAGATGCGGAAGAACTACCGCAGCACGCACGAGATCCTCAGCTGGTCCACCGCGCTGCTCGTCGGCCGCCCCATCGCACAGCTGGAGGACGACGACCGCAACGAGACCCTGCTGGGATACCGTTCCGCCCTTCATGGCAGCGGTCCGGCCATGTACGCGGCTGGGTCAGAGGAGGCCGAACTGGACGCGCTCGTCGCACAGATCCGCACGTGGACCGAGGCCGGTGTCAGCCCCGGCGAGATCGGCGTCAGCGCCCGCTTCAACAAGAACTGCGTCAAGGCAGTCGAACGACTGACGGCCGCCGGCATCCCCGCAGCACGGCTTCGGTCCGACGCCTCCGAGGACGCGCCAACCGTGCGCGTCGGAACGATGCACTCATTCAAGGGGCTGGAGTTCCGGTGTGTTGCCGTCATAGGCGTACACGACGCGGCGCTGCCCTACCCGGGCGCAGTGACGCCGGCCGACGTGGACCGCCTTCAGCACGAGGCGGATCTCATGGCTGAGCGCTGCCTGCTCTTCGTCGCCTGCACCCGGGCCCGCGACGGGCTGTACGTGTCCTGGTGGGGAGAGCCGAGTCCGTTCCTGGTCGAAGGGGGAGCGGCCTGAGGTCATACCGGAGGGGCATACCCGCGCGGGTATGCCCCTCTGGACACCAGCCGTGCGATGGCGTCCTCCGCCCGTATTCCGGCCGGAATGTAGAACGAGTAGTACGCTGGTGTCATGAGTGACAACAGGGATGTTCCTCTCCGGGAGCTGAATCAGCAGACCTCGCGCATCATGGCCCGCGTCGAGGCCGGGGAAACCGTGACCATCACCAAGGACGGCGTTCCCATAGGGGACATCATTCCCCGCGGCTCCCGCCTGGGGCGGCCCTCGTACCCCTTCCGTACCGACCCCATGGGGCCGCTGGACCTTCCCGACCTGGGTGGGCCCGTGCTCACCGACGACGAGATCGACGAGACGCTGCGGGGCATGGGTGCCGTCGATGAATGAGATTTCGGTCGCGATCGCCGACACGAACGCCTTGTACCGCCTGTTCACGCCCAAGGACCCACTCCATGCCGCGCACCGAGATGCGCTCAGTGCCATGGGCCACCTTGTGGTGTCGCCGATGGTGCTTACCGAACTCGACTATCTGCTGACCGCCCGGGTCGGTGCCGGCGCCTCGATGAACGCACTCGACTTCGTCGCTCGCCAGGTCGAGACGCGGCGCTTCGAAGTACCCGAGGTGGCACCGCATCTGCGCAGCGCCATGGCGGTCATGCGCGGGTACCAGGACGCGGACGGCGGCCAAGGGGTGGGGCTGGCTGACGCGATGAACGTGGCGCTCGCCGCAGCATTCCAGACCGCTGACCTGTTCACCACCGACCGGCACTTCCGGATGATGCGGCCACTCACCGCCCATGGAGCGTTCCGGCTCCTGCCCGACGACCTCTGAGGGCGGACCGCCGTGGTGAGGCGTGCCGGGGTCAGCCGGCCTGGCAGAAGCGCATCGGGTGCCACCCGCGTATGCGCGTTGAGCCCCGATCCTTCGTACCGGTGCGGGAGCGGGCCGACGGTCTCGGCCCGCTCCCGCGAGGTCAGTCGTCGGTCTGAGTGCCCGTCACCTTCAGGTGACGGACGCGGCCCGCGTTGTCGAAGGATCCGAAGCCCACCCGGCCCGAGGCGAAGACCGGGTCGGTGGCCGTGATCAGCGGGTTGCGGCTGCCGTCCAGGTAGACGCTTCCCCCAGGGGACAGCTGGGGGTTAACCCCCAGCTGATTCGGGGATCAACCCGGTCGCTCGGACGACGCCCGGTCCGTAGGTTCTGGGGTGGAATCGGAACACCGTTCCACTCAGCCTACGGAGGCCCCTCGTGACCGCCCCTTCGCGCCCGCAGACGCGCACTCTTCATCCGCTCGTCGCGGCCTTCGTGCGGTTCGTCATATGTGGTGGCGGTGTCGGGCTGGCGTCCAGCGGGGTACTCGTACTGCTCAACGACCGGATGCCGATGGCCGTTGCCAACGCGCTGGTCACCGTCGTCTCCACGGTCATCGCCACCGAATTGCACGGGCGGGTCTCCTTCCGGAGCGGGCGGAAGGGGTGGGGGGTCCATCTTCAGTCCGGGGTGACCGTCGCCGTGAGCTACGCGTTCACGACAGGGGCACTGTTCTGCCTGTACGCCGTCCGGCCCGAGCCGTCGGCCCTGGTCGAGCAGACGGTCTATCTGTCGGCGTCCGCTCTGGCGGGCATCGGACGGTTCGCGCTACTGCGGGTTGTCGTCTTCGCCGACCGGGCCCCCGTGCCCGACGCCTCGCTCAGCAAGGCTGCGGTGGCGATGGCTGCGTGAGGTCGCCGGCTTCTGGGATTCGTGGAGTGCGTCGCTGCGTAGTTGGCCCGCGGCCTCAGCTGCTTCCTCGGCCTCGTTCTCGGCGGCGTCAGTGCCGCCGCCTGCCGCCCCTGCCCCTGCCGCTTGCGCCCGGTCGGCGCCGCTGATGGCTGCGGCCGAGATGCGCGGCCGGCCGCCGACGGGCCTGCTCGGCGACCGTCCTCAGGTCAGCCAGACCCGCCTGGTCGGGGTGACCGGATGCGAGAGCGGCCTCAAGAGCCTTATGGGCGGAGACTTCCTGGCTTCCCAGGATTTCGAGCAAGCCTTCGGGGCCCGCTGTCTCCAGGAGCTGGAGCAGGCTCTCGGCGACCATGACGAGGCTCTCGGGCTCATTGAGGTCCTCGGCACCGAGGACCTCCCGGCGCACCAGGACACTCAGGGCAGTGGGGCCGAGGAGCGGGTCGCCGCGCAGGCCGCGCAGCAGGGCCTCGCCGTTCGGGTACGCGTCGACGAGTGCGTCCAGCAGGGCTTCGGCGCGGGTACGGAACGGAGTCGTGCGCACCGCGTCGGTCAGCTTCTCCAGCGCCTCGGCAGGGCTCTCCCGGGCGGCGACCCAGGCAGCGAGTTCGGTGCGGGCGGCGTCCGGGTCGTAGTGCTCGGCGATGACCCCGAGGACCCCGGCGGCGGGGGCGTGGGCGAGTTCACCGACGCGCGGGGCATCCCGCCCCTCGGCGAGCAGCCGACGGCGTACGGAATCGTGGCCGAGGGCGGTGAGACGGATCAACTCGAATGGTCCATCGGTCAGTTCCGCCCGCTGCTCCTTGCTCCGCTCTGCGGCATCCTCGGTCTCCCCGTGTCCACCGGCGACGGCGCCGAACAGCTCGGCGAGCTCCGGCGGCATCCCGGCAGGCGGCAGCACGGACTCCTCGAGCGGTATGTCGAGGAAGACCGGGTCGGCCATGCCCTCGTGCCGCTTGATCGCGCCCAGGTCCTCCAGCACGTCCAATGCGGTGCGCAGATCACGATCCGCATGTCCGAGTTCCCTCTGCCAGGCGTAGTGCCCGGTCAGTTCGTACTCGGCGCGGTAGCGCAGGTGCAGCGAGTCGCGCAGCCGGGGCCAGGGCATGGCGTGCGGCAGGCTGTAGAGGGTGCTGAGCACATCCGGCATGGTGTCCTCGAAGCTGTCGAAGAGCATCGACTCGGCGTGTCGGCCGCTGCGGGCACCCAGGAGTGGCACGCGCAGCTCGGAGAAGGTCTCGAAGGCGTGCCGCCACAGCGCGAGCGGGTCCTTCAGCAGGGGCTGCGCCTTGGCGACCGCGTAGAGCCGCCCCTTGACCACCCGTACCAGCCGGGCCTTCTTCGCCCACTCGACCGCAAGCCTCAGCCGCGGCAGCTGCGTGGAGGAGCGCACCGTATCCACCGCGTCGCCTGTCCCCAGCTCGGCGACGAGGGCTCGCGCGTCCGCCATTCGCAGGTTGCCCGTCGCGGTGAGCACGCGCCCGTCAGGGCCCGCCCAGTCGGCGATCCCCCGCAGCCACCGAAGCGCGCGGGACGTCTCGGCCCGTGCACGCAGCTCCTTCTCCGCGGGCAGCAGGACGGGCAGCTGCGGTTCGGCGCGTGTCACGGCTGCCGGGCCGCGCGTCAGGTGGTTGCGCACCACCTCGTCCAGTACGTCCTGGTCGTACGGCACCTCGCCTTGCTGAGCTTGCTCAACGAAGCATTGAAGCGCCGCCGGATCCTGGACATCGATCCCCTGCTCGGCTGCGGTGACCGCCCAGAACTTCGCCATTCCCCAGCGGCCGCGGTCAGCCATGGCGGGGGCGTATCGCGGTGCGAGGGTCTCGACCGCAGCAAGGTTGTCGGCCGACGAGGCACCGCGTGGGTCGCTGAGGCCCATCGCATCGAGGTAGCGCAGCAGGGCTGCAAGCGTGCCGGGCGCATCCGCCGGCTCTTCGCCGGGCAGCACGGTGGCCGTGTGCGGCAGCCAGTCCAGCAGATACTCCTCGATGTGCCGGGGCTCCCACAGCCCCAGCCGCCCGTCGGAGGTACCTCGGTGGCGATAGTCGAGCGCCGTCTCGACGACGAACGGATCCACGCTCTCACCGTGCTCGCGGGCCCACTGACCCATCCGGCGGATCAGCAGCGAACGCGCTGCCTCGTATTCCTCGGTCTCCTCGGGCGCGAAGTACATCCTCATCACACCGGCCCTGCCTGTCCTGTCGTACGGCCGCCGTCCCGCAGCATGCCAGCGGCCCCGGGCCCGGTGAAGACCACGGTTCCGCGGGACCAGGCGGTCACTATTGAACCGTAACCGGTCTGCCGGCGGCCGCAGGGGCTGACGGGGGGAGGAGATGATTCTTCGCTGTCGGCAACGGGTCCCCGTTGGGTTCGGGGCGCTGCGAAAACTGCCGGGAAGCGGGAGCGAGGGCTTGTCCCCGTGACGGTGCGGGAGCGGGCCGACGGTCTCGGCCCGCTCCCGCGCGGTCAGTCGACGGCCGGAGTGCCTGTCACCTTCAGGTGACGGACGCGGCCCTCGTTGTCGAAGGATCCGAAGCCCACCCGGCCCGAGGCGAAGACCGGGTCGGTGGCCGTGATCAGCGGGTTGCGGCTGCCGTCCAGGTAAACGGCGGTCTCACCGGTGTCTGCGCAGTGGGTGAGGCGCACCTTGTGCCATCCGTCGTCCTTGATCGCCGGAGGTGCACCGAAGGTTCCGTTCCACTGGTCGTCGATGCGCAGCCGGTCGGCATCATTGACTGTGAACATTCCGTTGTGCGGGTAGATGCTGTTGTCGCTCGACAAGTGCGCGTACTGGAATCGGGTGTCCGACTGATAGTCCCAGATGAGAATGACGTCACGGTTGGTGATCTCGACGGGGGTGTCGATCCGGACCTCTGCCTCGACGGTGACGGAGGAGTAGCGCGGGCCCGCGGTCAGGACGGCGTACTCGAAGGGGCGGCGCGGTCCCGGGCGGGCGACGCCCGGCTCGGCCAGGATCGTCTCGCGTTCGGTGTACGCCCACTTGGCCGGGGTGACCGGCGCCCAGTTGTCGGGACCGGTGGTGTGGGTGGTGGGGGTGTTGCCGATCTCGCAGTCGGCGAAGGTGCGGGTCCCGGTCACCTTCCAGACCTTGCCGTTGGCCTTCGAGACGATGTACAGGCCGCCGCTGCGGTCGGAGCCGAAGCGCAGGTCGACACGTTGGTCACCGGCGAGGTCGCGCATGGTGACCGTCTTCCCGGTGGACTTGTCGAACAGCATCAGCTGCTCGAGCGGCGCGAGATCGGCGCCGCGGTGCATGTCGCGGGTGTTCGCGGCCAGGATCCGGCCGTCCACGAGGTCACCGAAGATGTACTTTCCACGCAGTGCCGGCGCGTCTTTCCCGCGGTAGACGAAGCCTCCGGCAATGGCGCGGCCCACATCGGACCGGCAGTCCCACTTGGGTCCCGGGTCGTGGTCGTAGGCGGCGACCGGGTAGGTGTAGCCGTACTGGGCGTCGTCGGCGGGAAGGGGAAGGATGCGGGCGCACGGGTCGGTGGTCTTCTTGTCGAATGCGAAGGCGCCCTCGCGCTCGCTCCAGCCGAAGTTGTCCCCGGGCTTGACCTCGTACACCGACTCGATGGCGTGCTCGCCTATGTGGCCGAGATACATACGGTGGCTGCCGCCCGCGTCCCAGCTGAAGCGGTGCGGGTCCCGCATGCCTATCGCGTAGATCTCCCCGAGCGAACCGGGCTCACCGACGAACGGGTTGGACGCGGGGATGCCGTACCGGCCGTTGGCACTGTCACGGCCCGCGGGGTCGATCCGCAGAAGTTTGCCGTGTGGGAGCGTCAGGTTCTGCGGCTCGCTGTTGCCGACACCCTGCCCTCCGTCGCCCACCGCGAGGTAGAGAAGGCCGTAGTCCTCGTCGTGGGGCTTGGCCGTCGGATTGAAGTCGATCTGCTGAATGCCATGGACCTGGCCGGAGAAGCCGATACGCAGCACCTCGCGATGGGTGCCGTGGAAGACGGCGGCGGAGGGGTCGTCGGCGGTCCACTCAGTGATGATGCCGTGATAGGTGGGCGTGCCGGCCTGCTGGTAATCGGGAGTCTCGGTGGCCTGCGAGGCGAGTTCGGTGTGGACGGTGTAGAAGCGCCCGTTCGCTCCGAACTCCGGGTGGAATGCGGCGTACCCGAAGCCCTGACCGAGACCGCGGCCCGAGAAGAAGTGCGGGAATGCTGCCTTGACGTCCAGGTAGGGGTGCGGGGTGCCCCCGGAGGTGCGCGTCGCGGCGCCGGGGTCGGTGAGATACAGGGTGCCGTTCAGGTCGGGGGTCGCCATCCGGCCGGAGCCGTCGGGGAGTTCATTGATGGTGTTGATCCGTGCGTGGCGCATCAGGCGCGGATCCGTCGGCGCCGGGACGGGTTGCGACTTGGGGAACTGCGTGAACTCCTGCAGGACGAGTTCCGTCCTGGACTGGACGGGCTTCTGCGGAATGGGGTCGGTCAGGGCGGCTGTCGCCGCGGCGGGCTCGTCGGCATGGGACGGCGCGGCGAGACCGCCCAGGGCGAGGGCTGCGCTGACGGCCACAGCCGCCCAATTCCTTCGGTAGGTACGTCGTGACGCCATGTGGGTCCCTCCGGTCCGGCGCGACAAGTAGGCAGGGTAAGAACGATCCAGGGACGACACCGGTCAGCGGCCCCCCGTCATGCGCCGGTACTCCGCCGCCACCGCTCCGGCCGGCACCGGGCGGTCCAGGAACAGAAGGTCGTCCATGCGGCAGTCGCAGGCGTTGTTCTCCCGGGTGTTCTGGGGGAAGCTGCCGCCGATCTTGATGCCGCGGGGATCGGTGGGCGAGGCGCGGTGGGGCGCCGGCGTGGTGGCGAGTTCCCAGGGGTCGCCCGGCGTGACGTAGAAGCCATCCAGGGGCTTGCCGTCGCGGTAGAGGGCGAGGGTGCCGTCACGGAAGTCGAACGTCGCGGCCAGGTGGACCCATTCACCGCGGGGCAGCAGTTCTTCCCAGGGGGCGCCGGCAGCGAACGTCTGGGAGGCACCGCTGTCCAGGCGTCTGCCCAGCGCGACCAGCTTCAACTCACCATTGACCTGAATGAGTTCGAGCAGCGCACGCACTGCGTGACCGTCAGAGGTTCCGGACAGTACGCCGGCCAGCCCGATGGCGTTGTAGCGGTCGCTCGGGTTGGCCGTATTGGAGTTGAGAGCGGGATTGTCGCCCGTCATCTTGAACCAGCCCATGACGGTGGCACCCCGGGCACTGTTGAAGGCCCCGAGGGACGACATGCCCTCGGCGTCCCAGGCCCCGGCCTTCCAGTCGTCGTTGCCCGCGGTGGCCGGATTCTGCTGACGTACCTGCAAGGCGGGCGAAGCGCCCGGGTACGCCTCGTCGGCCACGCGCATCGCGGAACCGCCGTTGATCAGGCTGAGCGTGGTGCCGGAGCGCCCGATGTCCTGCTCGCGACCGGGATCGGCGGGGTCCGGGTGTCCGAAGTCGTACGCCGCCACAGCCTGGGCTCGCAGCGGAGTGTGGACGGTTGAGGGACGGGCCGCCTGGGCCGGAAACGTGGCGGCGGCAAGCGAGGCGGTCGCGGCGAGCGCGGCGACGGCGAGTGAGTAGCGTCTGGTGCGGGGCGATGTCATACAGCCTCCCAGCGGGAGCAATGGGGCAGCGAAGGGGCAGTCGACCGGGGTCTCCCGATCGACAGAAAGCGCTTTCGTCCGCGTGCGGGGACCATGTAACCCCTTCGCCGCGACCCTGACAATGGGCGTGTACTCGCCAATTTCTTGGGCGCCGTTCGGCGACGGCGCAGACCTCCTTGCGGACAAGGACGCAGACCGCGAGCAGCCCATCGGGGCGCAGACGCCACCAGCTCACAGCGGTTGACGAGCAGCTCGCTCCGATTCCGGGCAGGTACGGCGGGTGGATGAAGTGGCCCGGCGGGCGACCGCGCGGGTGCCGGTTCACCGCCGGGCTGCAACAGTCACCAGCCGCAAGTCACCGCGAAAATACGCCAGTTGCCCACGCACCGCCCACAGCCACTCCCTCGCATGCGACCTCGCCCACGCCCACGCCCTCGACCGCCGAGCGCGCCGACGCGGCGCTGCCGATCAGCTGAGGACCTCGTCTGCGGGCGCGCCTGTCGCGGCGGGCTCGGCGGGCTCGGCGGGCGCCTCGATCATTCAGTTGAACGCGCCACCCGGAAGCGGTGGTTGAGGCCGTAGGCGAGCAGCGTCATGCCCCAGGCAACGCGCATCCTTGTCCTGAGCCACCTCAGCGATAGGCGGCCTGACCGGTGAGGGCCTGCCCGACGACCAGTGTGTGCACCTCGCTGGTGCCCTCGTACGTGAGCACCGACTCGAGGTTGTTGGCGTGCCGCAGCGGCGAGTACTCCAAGGAGATGCCGTTGGCCCCGAGCACCGTCCGGCACTCGCGGGCGATGGCCAGTGCCTCCCGTACGTTGTTCAGCTTGCCCGCACTCACCTGCTCGGGGCGGAGGGTGCCGAGTTCCTTGAGTCGGCCGAGGTGGAGAGCGAGCAGCCCCGCATTGCCGAGGGAGAGTGCCATGTCGGCGAACTTGCGCTGGGTGAGCTGGAAGGCGCTGATCGGCCTGCCGAACTGGACGCGCGCGTCCGCATAGTCGATGGCCGTCTGCAGGCAGTCACGGGCCGCGCCGACTGCACCGAAGAGGATGCCGAACCGGGCCTCGTTCAGGCACGAGAGCGGACCCCTCAGCCCCTGGGCCCCGGGAAGCCGGGCGGATTCCGGCAGGCGGACGTTGTCGAAGTGGAGCTCGGAGGTGATCGACGCCCGGAGCGACATCTTCTGCTTGATGTCGCTGGTGGTGAAGCCGGGCGTGCCGCGTGGCACGAGGAAGCCCCGGACGCCGTCCTCGGTCTGCGCCCAGACCGTGGCCACGTCGGCGATACCGCCGTTGGTGATCCACATCTTGGAGCCGTTGAGGATCCAGTCGCCGCCGTCACGGACGGCACGCGTACGCATCCCCGCCGGGTCACTGCCGAAGTCGGGTTCGGTGAGGCCGAAGCAACCGATGGCTTCCCCCGCGGCGAGCCGGGGCAACCACTCCTGCCTCTGCTCCTCGGACCCCCACTTCCGGATCGAGTACATCGAGAGCGAACCCTGGACGGACACAAAGCTGCGGAAGCCTGAGTCGGCGGCCTCGAGTTCCAGGCAGGCGAGCCCGTAGCCGACAGCGCTGACGCCCGCGCAGCCGTAGCCCTCCAGGTGCATGCCGAGAACGCCCAGCTTGCCGAGTTCGGGGGCGAGTTCGCGGGCGAAGTGCGCGTTCTCGAACCACTCGCCGATGTGCGGGCGTACCCGGTCGGCGAGGAACTTGGCGACTGTGGCCTGGATTTCGCGTTCCTCGTCGCTGAGCACCGAGGCGATGTCCAGCAGGGCGAGGGGGTCCTTCATCGGCTTGTTGTCGCTCATCATGTGCTCCTGGGAGGGTGTACTGAGGTGTACGCAGTGGTTGGGGCGGGTTGCAGCAGTGGCCGGGTCAGCTGTCGAGCCAGTCGGCGATGGAGTCGGTGTGCTCGCCCAGCCGGGGCGGGCGCCGTGGGTAGTGGACCGGGGTACGGGACAGCCCGATGGGGTTGGCCACGAGGTTCATCGGACCGTCGTGCCCGCCCTCGGCCTCGGCGCCCGCGTCGTCCGGGGTGACGCGCGGCGCAAGCCCCAGCTGTTCGGCCAGGTCGAAGGCCCCGGCAAGGTCGTTCACCGGACCGCACGGCACGCCGAGCGGAGTGAGGAGCTCGAACCATTCGTCCGCCGTGCGCCGCCGGAGCCGTACGGAGAGCTCTTCGGCGAGCGCGTCGACGTGGGCCACCCGGTCGGTGTTGGTGGCGAACCGCGGGTCCACGGCCAGACCGGCCGCGTCCAGGCCCCGGCACAGCGCGGCGAACTGGCGGTCGTTGCCGACAGCGACGACGAGTGGCCGGTCCGCCGTCTCGTAGACCTCGTACGGGGCGATCGACGGATGGCGGTTGCCCAGGATGCCCGGCACCTGACCGGCGAGTGTGTAGCCGGCGGACTGGTTGACCATGCCGGACAGCAGCGACGACAGCAGGTTGACCTCGACATGCTGACCCTCGCCGGTCGCATCCCGATGACGCAGGGCAGCCATGACCCCCATCGCGGCATGCAGCCCGGTGAGTACGTCGACCAGCGCGACACCCGTCTTGACCGGTTGCCCGGGGGTCGGTCCGGTGACACTCATCAGTCCGCCGACGGCCTGGATCAGCAGGTCGTAGCCGGGCAGCGCCGCACCCTTGCCCGCTCCGAAGCCGGTCACCGAGCAGTACACGAGGCCGGGGTTGAGTTCGCGGGCCCGCTCGTAGGCGAGCCCGTACTTGTCCATCGTGCCGGGGCGGAAGTTCTCGAACACCACGTCCGCTCGGCGGATCAGTTCCGTCGCCCTGCGGCGGCCCGTAGGGTCGCGCAGATCCACGGCGAAGGATCGCTTGTTGCGGTTGACGGAGAGAAAATAGGTGGCCTCCCCCTGTGCCTTCGGCGGGCCCCACGCCCGGGTGTCGTCACCGGTTCCCGGCTGCTCCACCTTGATCACATCCGCGCCGAGGTCGGCGAGGAGCATGGTCGCGTAGGGTGCCGCGAGCACCCGGCCGAAGTCGGCCACCAGCACGCCGGACAGCGGCAGTCGAGAAGCGTCGGTCATCGGGTTCCTGCCTGGGAGGCGCGCGGATAGACCGTGGTGGTCGTGGTGAAGAAGTCGCGGGCGGCACGGCCCTGTTCCTTCGGGCCGACCAGTTCTTCGCCCGCACCGGTGCGCCACTGCCCCGCCACCGGGTGGCGCAGGCGCGGGACTCCCTCCGGCGGAGCGGCGGCCTGCGGGGCGCGGTCACTGCCTGCGTGCTGCTCCATCGGCGTTCCCTTCCGTATGCGTCCGTATGCGTCCGTACGCACCGTCCTGGAGCGCATCGGGATGACGAGGCCGTCATTCTCCGCATGCCTCAGCCCCTCACGCAGTGGACAGAATGTCCCGCCCATCGCTCAGTGGGCGCTCCAATACGTCCATGGCCGCCGACCTCGGGGCGCGGTTGGCTCGGCACGTCCGGCCACGTGCTCGCCGCCCCGCGGACCAGCGACGGGCCGGCCGCCCGGTCATTGGTCCGGGGTCCCCTCCCAGGCGGCCAGCGCGAGCAGCAACTCGGCCCGTACGTGCGCGGAGTCGAGATCCACGCCCAGCAGTGTCTGGATCCGCTCCATTCGGCTGCGCAGCGTGTGCCGGTGGACCTCCAGGGCTGCGGATGCGGCACCCCACTGCCCGTGGTGTTCCAGGAACGCGCGGAGGGAAGCGAGGAGTTCTGTGCCGTTGTCCCGGTCCTGCGCGGCCAGCGGCGCGAACCGTGCGGCGGCCACCCGGCGCAGGACGTCTCGGGTCTCGGGGGCGCTGGCGAGCACGTGTCCGGCCAGCGACTCGAAGGCGACGAGCCCCGACCGGCCGCGCGCCTCGGCGACCGCGGCCGCGTTGCTCGCCTCCTGGAGCGCCTGCTGCCCGGCGTCGGGCTCGTGCACAAGGCTGAGCCCGGCCCAGAGGCGCGGCCCGAACCGTGCGACCGCATCGTCGACAAGGCCCCGGGCGATACCGATACCAGTGGCGCCGCCGCGTCCGTCGCTCTCTGCGGGACCGTCGTCCCCACCCGCTCGCATCCCCCCTCGGGGGCCGTCCCCGGGCAGCAGGAGCACGGCACGCCCCTCGCGTACGGCACCGAACCGCGGCAGACCGATCTCGGCGAGGCGGGGGCCCACCGTGTCGAGGGCCTGCCGCGGGCTCGGCCCGCTCAGTACGAGGACGCGGATGCCGTTGCGAGCCGGGAAGCCGGCCTCCGTCAGGTGGTCACGGGCGGTACGCAAGGGGAGTGCCCCATCCAGGACCATGCGCAGGAAGAGGCTGTTGACCCGGTGCTGTTCGTCCTGCAGGCGCAGAGGCTTCTCGGCCTGGAGCGCGATCAGCGACGCCGCATGCCCGAGCAACAGGTGGTCGACGGCGGTCAGTTCCCGGTCGGCGGCCAGCACGAGTCTGCCGTGGGTGCGCGGGCCCACGCGGACCTGTTGGGCGACGACCACCCCGTGCGGTCCGGCGCTCAGCGCCTCCGTCGCCCGGTCGTTCCCGCCGGCGCTCCTCAGCTCGGCGAGCACACCGGGGTCGACGCCCGCCGAACCGGACGGATGAGCGGCACGCACCGCACCGGCGTCGTCCAGGTACAGCACCGTGGTGTGCGTCGAGACGGCCAGTTCCCGTACGACGGCCCTGGCGCCGTCGCGCAGCGCGGCCCGGGTCATCCGGGGCTGGACGCGGGAGGCCCGTACGACTCCCTCGTACTGCAGCTCGGCCAGGCGTTCCATCACGGCCTTGGTGATCGCGACGAACGGCGTGGGCAGCGGCACTTCGAGCAGGGGCAGTCCCACCTTGTCGGCCGCATCCACGACGACCGCGGGAACGTGCGGGTGCGAGAGTCCCGTGCCGAAGCCGACAGCGGCCACACCGACATCCGCCAACCGCTGGATGTACGCCTGCTGCCCGGCCTCCGCTTCCGGCAGTCGCAGTCCGGTGGTGAGCAGCAGTTCGCCGCCGCTCAGCCAGGGAACGGGGTCGGCCAGATCGATGCTGTGGGCCCAGACGGCCTCCCGGTCGAGCCCGTCCCGCCCGGCCAGCACCGTCAGCCGCAGCTCGGCGCGGCCGATCAGCCAGTGGAGGGGTACGCCCAAGGTTTCCACCGCCGCCCTGCCCGCGCCGCGGGATCGCACCCGGGCCTCTCGTTCGATCGGGCAAAGCTAGCAGGCCGGCCGGAATCCGCCTCGACCGGTGCGGGAGCGTTCCCGGATCCCTGCACGGCGCACAGGGTCGCGCCGCCTCCGCCGACTTCGTGCGGGTCAACGGCTACGCCAACCCGTCGTGCACGAAAGCCCGCCTGCGGGAAGCATCTGCGCCGACCACTTGCCCACCGGACAACGCCCCGAACTCACCTACGATCGACCGCGTGTGTGCAAACGTCATCGTCGCCGAAGACGACGAGAAACAGGCCGAACTCGTACGCCGCTACCTCGAACGCGAGGGCCACGCGGTCACCGTCGTCGGGGACGGTCTCGCCGCGCTCGACGAGGTGCGGCACGGGGAGCCCGACCTGCTGGTCCTCGATGTGATGATGCCCCGGGCGGACGGGCTCGATGTGGTGCGTGTCCTGCGCGCCGAGCACCGGGAGCTGGCGGTGCTTATACTGACGGCCCGGACCACCGAGGACGATCTGCTGCTCGGTCTCGACCTGGGCGCGGACGACTACATGACCAAGCCCTACAGCCCTCGCGAACTGATGGCCCGGGTCCGGACGCTTTTGCGCCGCACGAATCGGCCAGGACAGGCGGCCCCCTCCGCGGACGCCGGTGATGAGGTGCTCTGCGTGGGCGGACTCAGAGTTGACCCGGCCCGGCACGAGATATCGGTCGACGGTACGTCGGTGGAATGCACGCCGGGCGAGTTCCGCATCCTCGCCGCGATGGCCGCCGAGCCCGACCGGGTCTTCAGCAGGCAGCGGCTCCTGGAGGAACTGCACGGCTTCGACCGGTACATCAGCGACCGCACGGTCGACGTGCACATCATGAATCTGCGCAAGAAGATCGAGCCCGCCCCGCGAAAGCCGTCCCGGCTGCTCACCGTCTTCGGAGTCGGGTACAAACTGACCGACCCCGCAAGGGGCGCGGCGCGTGCGTAGCCGTGGCCGGCCGGCCCGCCGGCGACTGCCGCTCCGCAAGAGTCTGCTCGTGCGGCTGCTGGCCGTATCGGCGCTGGTGGCGGCCTGTTCGGTGGCGGCCACCGCCTGGCTCGCCGTACAGACCACTTCCGGTGCCATCAAGCAGGAGCAGGGCCAGAACCTCACTGCGGATGCCCGGATCTACAACACGCTGCTCGGCTACGCGGCGGGCCATTCCCGGTGGGACGGTGTCGACAGGAAGGTGCGCGAACTGGCGACGGGGTCGGGCCGCCGGATCGCTCTGACCACCGAGGGCCGGGAGATCATCGCCGACTCGGCAACGGGGGCGTCCTCTCCCGCACTTCCCGCGCAGGCGTCGGCCGTAGTCGACCCGCTCTCCGTGGACACAGCTCTGGCGGCGCAGTCCTCCGGAGCGACCGGCACCGCTGCCGACCGTGTCGACCCGCGGGCCGTCGGACCGTTCCGTCTGCCCGCGGCGGAACGCACGCAGTTGCGTCGCACCGCCGACCGGGGTGTGGCGTGCCTGAACGACGCCGGGATCGCCGCGGACGTCGTCGAGGGACCGAGCGGGCGCCCCCGCGTCCAGATCGTCGGCAACGACCCCGACCGCATCCTGGGCACCAGGTGCTCGACCGACGCGCTGGACAGTCCCACCGAAACCGAGAAGAAGGCGCTCGGCGCGCTCAATCGGCTGGCCGACGCCTGCCTGGACCGCCAAGGCCGCGCGGGTGTCCACCTGCGCCTGGACCTTTCCTGGGGGGACACCGAGCCGGAACTAAGCATGGGCCCGGCCCGCCGCCTCGCCACCCCTGCCCCTGTGCCGGCCGTTCAGAGCAGTGACAACGACCGGGCGATCGCGTCGT
Source organism: Streptomyces sp. NPDC048411 (assembly GCF_040704695.1). Taxonomy (NCBI): domain Bacteria; kingdom Bacillati; phylum Actinomycetota; class Actinomycetes; order Kitasatosporales; family Streptomycetaceae; genus Streptomyces; species Streptomyces sp. NPDC048411. The sequence goes on along the minus strand of NZ_JBEZKL010000037.1, from coordinate 8,865 downwards.
GCGTCGGCGCCGCCCGCCGCGAGCAGCTCAGTTCGTACGTCGCCTCGCCCGCGCTGCTGTTCATCGGGGACGCGGGCGGCGCCACCGTCCCCGGTTTCGATCTTTCACCGGCGAACACCGCCCGTATCGCAGGTGTCGCGGCCCTGGTCCTCGCCCTCACCGTCGGCGCCTCGGTGCTGGCAGGAGTCCGGCTCGTACGGCCGCTGCAGGCGCTCACCGGTGCCGCGGAGCGGATGCGGGACGGTGAGGAGTCGGCGCCCGTACCTGTCACGGCGGACAACGAGATCGGACGACTCGCCGCCACCTTCAACGACATGACGGCGCATCGTGCACGCCTTGAGGAACAGCGAAAGGTGATGGTCAGCGATGTCGCCCACGAATTGCGCACCCCGCTGAGCAACATCCGCGGCTGGCTGGAGGCGGCGCAGGACGGCGTGGCCGACCTCGACGCGGCTTTCGTCTCCTCGCTCCTTGAGGAGGCCGTTCAGCTGCAGCACATCGTCGACGACCTCCAGGACCTGGCCGCGGCCGACGCCGGCGCGCTGCGTCTGCACCCGGCGCCGGTACGGATCGACGACCTCCTCGGCCAGGTCGCCGCGGCTCACCAGGCCCGCGCTGAGGCGGCCGGAGTGACGCTGACGGTACGCACGGCGGACCCCGGGCCCCCTCCTCTTCCCCTGACCGCCGACCCGGTACGGCTGCGGCAGGCCCTCGGCAACCTGGTGTCCAACGCGATACGCCACACACGTCCGGACGGGCACGTGACCCTGTGCGCGTACGGCTCCGAGTCAGGTGACGAGGTGGTCGTGGACGTCGAGGACACCGGCAGCGGCATCTCGCCCGAGGACCTCCCGTACGTCTTCGACCGTTTCTGGCGCGCGGAGAAGTCGCGGAGCCGCCGCACCGGCGGCAGCGGTCTCGGCCTGGCCATCGTCCGCAAACTCGCCGAGGCCCACGGTGGCGCGGTGAGCGCCGCGAGTACGGAGGGGAAGGGCTCGGTCTTCACGCTGAGCCTGCCTGCGAGCCCGCATCGCACACCGTCGGGCAGGCCACCGAAACCGTCGGACAGTCCGGACGAGGCCGCCTCGGACCATCAGGGCTGATGCGATGACCACAGCGATCTGACAGCTTCTTCATAAGTTCACGCGAGGCTGGCGGCATGCCCGGCGCCTGGTGCGAATCGGCATCCAGGCACCACCAAGGCCGGGCTGGAACTGGAGCCCCGTATGTCCCATCGTCCCCGTCCGACCCTGCGCACCGCCGTCCTCACCGCCGTCGCGGCGGGCGCAGTACTTCTCCCGTCCGCCACGGCCTTCGCGTCGGTCCCCTCCGACGGAACCCCCAGGCCTTCGGTGACGTCCACCGACGGGACCCCGGCGCCCACTCCGGAAGCCGGGTCGAGCAAGCCCGCGCGTGGCGAGGAACCGTCGGTGGCGCCGCGTGGCGGCGTGGCCGCGGGCGACAGGCCTAGCGGGGCCCCGGCCGTGCGCTTGAGGAGTGGCACCGTCGAGCCGCGTGGCGGCGTGGCCGCGGGCGAGCGTCCGATCGGCACGACGAGCAACACCACCGCCGCCGCCGCGGGTTCGATCGCCGCCGCAGCGCTGCTCGGGGGCGCGGGCACTCTGGTGCTGCGCCGCCGCCGCACGACCGCACACCGCAGCGGCTGACCCTCGCAGTGGCGCCGCCCTTCATGGGCGGCGCCGCTGTCTGTCTCCGCCTCTCCTGTCGCCTGCTCTGGAGCCCGTATGTCCCCTGCGCACCACACACCCCGGCGATCCGCCGCGCTGACAACTCTCGCCTGTCTCACGCTCGCCCTTGTCACCGGCTGCACATCCCACGCCGCGGAGCCACCACCTCCCGCACGCTCCCCCACGCACTCCCCCACTGCCCCCGCCTCCCGCAGGGCGGAACAACCCGCGGTTCCCACCCAGGTGGCCATCCCGTCGATCGGAGTGACCAGTTCCTTGATGCCGCTCGGTCTCAACGCGGACGGCACCGTCGAGGTCCCGCCGGCGGAGAAGGGCATGACGGCAGGCTGGTACACCGGAGGTGCGATCCCGGGCGAGCGCGGAGCAGCCGTCCTCATCGGACACAACGACACCCGGTTCGGCAGGGCCGTCTTCCACGACCTGAAGAAGATCGGCAAGGGCGCGGACGTAGTCGTGCGCAACGAACGGGGCCAGACAACGCACTTCACCGTCACCGGCACGGAGTCCGTGAGCAAGAAGGCGTTTCCCACGAAGAAGGTGTACGGCACGACCGACGACCGCGCCCTCCGTCTGATCACCTGCGACGGCGCATTCGATGCCCAGGGCCACCCGGTGGACAATCTCATCGTCTACGCCACCGCCCGCTGACGACTTCCGCATGGCGTCACTTCTCTGGAGTGAGGGCTTGAAACTGCGACCGGTCCCGACAGATCGGATTGTCGAAACCCGTGCATCAGCGGTGCGAATCCCGTCCTTCGACCTCACGCTTTCTGCCGTGCCCGGGGGATCAGCCCGGCACGGTGGAGGACGCACAGGTGCTGGCTCGCCGCTGCAGGGCTGAGGGCCAGCCGGTGGGCAAGGTCTCATCCGGACCGTGAGCCGCACGCATGCATCCGCACCGACCAAGGGTTCGTTCGTTGGTACGCCCACGGAAAGAGTCCCGGCACCCGACGTCTACCCATGGGTAACTTCCGCTGATTGAATGTGTGTTGCCTGTTCCACCCCCCATCAGCAGATGCAGGAGACCCCGTGCCGCTCACCGCACTCCGCCGCACCTCCGGCGTGACTCTGTCCGCCGCGCTCGCCGCCGTCACACTGATCGCCAACGCCCCTCAGGCATCGGCGGCCGACGTCCCGTCCCTGCGCGTGCTCACGTACAACACGTTTCTGATGAGCAAGAACCTCTACCCGAACTGGGGACAGGACCACCGAGCCGCGGAGATACCGAAGGCATCCTTCTTCCAGGGCAATGACGTGGTCGTCCTCCAGGAAGCGTTCGACAACTCCGCCTCCGACGCTCTGGCACGGACAGCATCCGCTCAATACCCGTACCAGACACCGGTGATGGGCCGAAGCAAGAGCGGCTGGGACGCCACGGGTGGCGCCTACTCGGCCGTCACTCCGGAGGACGGCGGCGTCACGGTACTGAGCAAGTGGCCGATCGTCCGCAAGGAGCAGTTCATCTACAAGGACGCCTGCGGCGCGGACTGGTGGTCCAACAAGGGCTTCGTCTACACCGAACTGAACGTCAACGGCACCAAGGTGCATGTGGTGGGGACCCACGCCCAGTCGACCGACCCGGGCTGCAAGGCGGGCGAGGCGGCGCAGATGCGCAGCCGCCAGTTCAAGCAGATCGACGCCTTCCTCGACGCCAAGAACATCCCCGCATCCGAACAGGTCATCGTGGCGGGCGACATGAACGTCGATTCCCGCTCCCCCGAGTACGCGTCGATGCTCGCCGACGCCGGACTGACCGGAGCCGATGCCCGAACCGGGCACGCGTACTCCTTCGACACCCAGGACAACTCGATCGCCGCCGACCGCTACCCCAACGACCCCCGCGAGGACCTCGACTACGTCCTGCACCGCACCGGACACGCGAAGCCTGCGGGCTGGACGAACGAGGTGATCAAGGAGCAGAGCACGCCGTGGACCGTCTCCAGCTGGGGCACGGACTACACGTACACAAACCTCTCCGACCACTACCCGGTGACCGCTTCCGCCCGTTAGCGGGTCCGAGCCCCGCAGGTCCGTCACCCCCGTCGCCCCACTCGAACACCGTCGGTAGACAATCGGATATGACGAGGCGGAGCGCCGCAAGCCCGGCACTCCGCCTCGTCGAAGCACCGAGAGCGCCCCGCCCCGAAGGAACCCCCCATGGTCCACGCGCACCAGCCGTTCCGTCTTCTGCCCGGCGGGATCGCCTCATCGACCCTGCTGCATGTTCCGCACTCGGCTCGCCACATCCCCGAGCAGGTGCGTAGCGGAATCAAACTGGACGACAAGGCCCTGGAGCTGGAGCTCGACCACATCACGGACTCCCACACCGCCGAGTTGGCCGCGGAGGCCGCTCTGGCTGCTCCCGTCACGCCCTGGCGCTTCGTCAACAACCTGTCGCGGCTCGTCATGGATCCCGAACGGTTCCCCGACGAGCGCGAGGAGATGCTGGCGGTCGGCATGGGCGCGGTCTATACGCAGACCACGCATCGCGAGCAGCTCCGCTCACCGGATGTGGATCCGGAGCCCCTGATCGACCGCTACTTCTGCCCCTACGCCGAAGCCATGACCGCCGCCGTCGACGAACGGCTGGCCGCGACCGGCCGCGTCGTCATCATCGACGTCCACTCCTACCCGACGGCCCCGCTCCCCTACGAACTCCACGGCTCCGGACCCCGCCCACCGATCTGCCTGGGTGCCGACGCGTTCCACACCCCGCCGGAACTCCTCGCCCAGGCCGAGAAGGCGTTCGCCGGTTTCGGGGGCACCGCCATCAACAGCCCCTTCGCCGGTACGTACGTACCGCTGAAGCACTACGGCACGGACCCGCGCGTCAGCGCCCTGATGATCGAGATCCGCCGCGATGTGTACATGTCCGAGCCGGGCGGACCTGCCGGCCCCGGCCTGACCGCGCTGGCTTCGGCGCTGGCCACTCTGGTCACCGCACTGTCCGGGGCGAGCGAGCCGGAGGCGCGAGCGTGACCCCTCGCTTCGCCACCGCACGATTCCACGTCCGGTCCGGTCCGGACGCACTGTTCACACGGGTGCGACACATCATGAGGGCGCCTGTGTCACTACGAACCGGCCGGCACGCGCTGGAGCGGCTGGCAGGACGGCACGCGCCGACGGACCGGCTCGTCGAGTTCGATCCGGATGCCTGGGAACTGGTCTCCGCCGACGTACGGACCGACACCGGCAAGTGGGTCAAGTCCACCTGGAGCGTAGACGTCGACGGTCGGCGGTGGTGGGTGGTCATCGGCCTGGGAAGCACCGTCGTGACCGTGATCGACGTGGCTCCGGAGCGTGTGGGGCTGGGCGACAGGATCATCACGGAGGGGCGACTGTACGAGTTCGTCGCGAGCGTGAACGCGAGGCTGATGGGCTGATCGATCACGGTCGAGATGCACACGAACACCCAATTTCGCTCGATCCATTCGGGCTGTACGTGTCGTGGTCGGGCTGGCCGAGCGAGTTCCTGGTGGAGGCCGGTGTGTGAGGGCGCGCGTCGCTGCTCGCGGCGGCCGCAGTCAGAGCGGCACCTCCCAACGATCCATCAGCTCCCTCGCCAGAGCTTCCCGGCCCGCCACCAGTACCGGCGAGTCGAAGGTGAACGTCCGGCTGCCCGGTCCCAGGACTGCCATGCCCCGTTCTCGTACCAGCGCAGTCCCCGCCGCGACATCCCATGGCTTCGGGCCGATGCAGATGCAGGCGTCGAGCCATCCTTCGGCCACCCCCACCAGGTCCATGGACATGGCCCCCTGCATCCTGATCCGATACGCCTCTCCGTACAGCCGACCGATGAAGGCCTTGTTTCTGGGATTTCCAGCTCCGGCACCAGTGATACCGATCACCGCGCGGGACACTTCCCGGGCGCCGGACGGTTCCGTTGCCGGGCCAGGCGTGCTCCCCGTGACCCAGTGGCGGCCGAGGGCCGGTGCGTCGATCACACCCAGGAGTGGCTGTCGGTCCTTCACGAAGGCCAGCGAGAGCGCGTAACCGGGCGCGCCCCGGGTGAAGTTCATCGTTCCGTCGATCGGGTCCAGCAGCCAGCACGTAGGCGGCAGCGGACCGCCGGCAGCGGACTCCTCGCCGATGATCGGAACCTCGGGCGTGAGCCGACGCAGGACGCGTGACACCCGGCGTTCGACTTCGATGTCAGCGTCCGTGACCTCCTCACCCGACGGTTTCAGCTTCCGCTCCCGCCACTGCGCACCGGCCATGGCCAGCCACTCCACCCCCGCGTCCATGGCCTCCTCGGCCGCGGTGCGAAGCTCCGAGTCGTCTGTCACGCCGGATCCAGTACCCGCTCCACCAGCTTCTCCGCGTGGGCCCCGTGTTCCCCCATCACATAGAAAGTGAGGCGGTCGAAGGCCCACTCCTTCTGTACGGAGGTGCGCTCGGGGGCGGACCCGACGAGTTTGAGGGCGATGTCTTCCTCGGCGCGGCCGAGCGTGATGTGGGGCGCATACGCGTCCCCGGTGTACCGGTAGCCGTACTCGGCGAAGCTGGCCCGCTCGTCAGGAGAGAACCGCGAGGTGTCCTTGGACGTGTCGAACGCGGCGCGATCGAGGTGGGGCGCGAGCACCGACAGGACGGCTGCTTGCAGTTGGCGCAGAAGCCGTGGCCTCTCCAGTGAGAGGAACACCCAACCGGTGGGCTGGTAGACGATGCCTGTGGAGGCGAGCCGGATCTCCTCCGGAAGGTTCATCGAATCCGCGATGGCCGCCAGGTCCCGCTCCGGGCTCAGGGAGTCCAGGAATGGTCCCTGGAATACGGTGACGTGAGGAAGATTGCCGTCAAGGCTCAGAGGGGGTTGCAGTCGATGGTCTTCCCCCACGTCCGTCTGCAACTGGATCGCGGAACGGGTGTGTTCCGCAGACGGCAGCAAGGCAACACCCAGCCATCGGGTCACGGTTGAGCTCCTGTCTTCGTAATCACGTGCAGCGCGGCGTCGAGTCCTCTGCGCATGCATTCCGCCGGTGACTCCCCGTAGAGCCAGCCGGCGATCACTCCGGCGTTGAAGGCGTCACCGCCTCCGGTTCGATCCACCGGCTCTACAGGCGTCGTCGGCTCCTGGACGACTCGGCCGCAGGGGGACGCCCAGAGTGCACCATCGGACCCCAAGGTCAGGATGACATCCCCGGAGAGCAGCTTCGCGTACCGCTGTGCCGTGCCCACCGTATCGCCCGGTGATGCCTCGGGCAGGCGGCTTGCCTCGTCCGAGTTCATGAGGTTCAGCGATGCGCCCCGGGCAAGTGGACTCATGTCCCTGCCGTTCCATTCGACGGAGACCGAACGGCCGGTCCGGTGAGCGAGCTCCGCCAGGCGTCCGAGCGAGGGTGTGGGGTCGCCGACCAGATGTACGTGATCCACTCGGCGTACGTCCTCCTCCGTGACGGCGTTGAAGGCCAGGTCACGGTCTGCTCCCGCGAAGGTCATCATGCGTTTTCCGGTGGTGGAGGAGAGAACGATCGCCATGCTCGTCCGCGTGGTTGTGTCGACGCGCATCAGCGATGTGTCCACCCCGCCCGCTCGCAGGCCGTCGACACAGACGGTGCCCAGGGTGTCATCGCCGACGGCGGACACCAGCTCGGCCGTACATCCCTGCTTCACCAGTCCCAGAGCGGTGTTGGCCGCAGATCCTCCGGGAAAGGCCGCGTAGTCGTTGCCGCGGAGCTTCTCATGCTCCTCCGGGAGTCTCGTCGCCTGGACGATGATGTCGAAGTTGGTACCACCGGCTATGAGGACACGCTTCCCGGCGATCACGGCTGCCCCAGGCGATAGCTCTCGAACAGGACATGCCGCACCAGCCGTTCCCTGCTGTGAGGGCTGCTCTGCTGCGGAAACGTTGCGTGGGCGATCAGGTCGTGGACCAGTTCCTCGAACCTGTCGTCGTCGGAGCCGATGTCGTGGAATCCACGCATGAGTTCCCGGTGGAACTCCCCCGGCTGCATCCTCAGCTCGTTGAGCCAGGACCGGTTGGCCATGAGAACGTTGGCCGCCGCAGAGCGAAGCCCCGCCTGTGCGCTGTTCGGAAGCATGTCGGAGTTGAGCAGCTCGAAGTAGTCGTCGTCATCACGCGCGTGCATCCGGAGATTCTGTCCGCCGACCGCCAGGACGTCCCTGTTCAGATGGAAAAGTTCCAGACCGAGATGGTGCGGAACATCGAGGATGCTCACGCCGCGCTCTGCCAGACCCGCTTCGTCGGTCGAGAACGCCGCCAGAATGTTGGCAAACATGTCACTGTGTTTCGGCACCGCGATCTGAGCTCCCGCCGGATCTGCGAGAAATTCCTCTGCCGTCATCGCTCCCCAGCGGCCGCCGCGGGCTGCCAGGAGATAGAAATTGCGGCCGCCCATCGAGTATCCCACTCGCCCGACGGGCACGACCTGGGACCGGATTTCCTCCTCCGCGTCGAGCATGCGGAGCAGGCGTTGCTCGTTATAGATTGCGAGATCCAGGGTCCGCTGGGCCACGTCTCTGACCAGGTGGTCGGACCAGGGCAGCTGGACGGCAACGACCCTGTGATTCCGCTTGGCCAGCACGTCCTCGAACCCGCACCCGAGGAGCAGCGCTTTCACCACGATGAGGGTGGAGTCGGCAAGGCGGGTCGTCCCTCTGGCACGCCCTGCAGCTGCCAGCGCCTGCCGTGCCTCGTTCTCCGCAAGAGAGGTGCTCGTTTCGCCGTACCAGACAGCTAATTGCGTCAGCGCGTTGAGACACGGCTGCACGTCCTCGGCGGAGATCTCCTCGCCCGAACCGTCCAGGGCATGGCTGCCGAAGTTGCCGTAGTTCTGAATGGTCCGAATGGCGAGGACGACCTTGGGCGGAACCAGCCGTTTGGTGGTGAGCACCGTGAGTAGGGATTCCAGTGTCGGTTTGGAACCGACGGCTTCCTGCATGGCGATATCCAAGAGGATCGACTCCGCCGCCCTTCTCGCTGTGCTGAGGAAGACCTCGGGATCCGACTCGGCGTATCTCAAAGCCTTCTTGTAAAGCCGGAGCGACTCGCCCTCGTTAACCGTCACGTCGTCCGTGTCCTCTGCGGCAGTTTTGGCCCGACACTAGTGTCTTGTGATTCCGTCAGCGTTACTTGATCTTGTGTGGCAGGGTCTCTTGGTATGGAGCTGTCCGTGGAACAGGCCGCCGAGTTGCGGGA